>JAEUOY010000107.1 GCA_016790515.1 Burkholderiaceae bacterium
GGCCGCGACGCCGCCAGAGGCCAGGCCGTCGCCGCCTCGGCGCCGGCGCCGGGCAGCGTGCCGGCGCGGCCGCCGGCCGCGGCGGGCAGCGCGCCGGTGACCGCGTTCTACGTGCAGGCCGGCGCCTACGCCCGGCCCGACGACGCCGATGCCCAGCGGGCCAAGCTGGCGCTGCTGGGCCTGTCGGCGAAGATCACCGAGCGCGAGCAGGCCGGCCGCACGGTCTACCGGGTCCGCGTGGGCCCGTTCGACAGCCGCGAGCAGGCCGAGGACGCGCAGCTCAAGCTGGCCGCCGGCGGCGTCGAGGCCAATCTGGTGCGGGTCGAGCGTTGAACCGTCGTTGAACCATTTGTCCGCCAGCGGGCTCCATCGGCGGTGGATCCCGGCGCGGGACTTTCTTCGGAACAAGGGTGTCGTCAGATGAACCGTCGTGAATTCGGATTGAACGCCAGCCTGCTGGCGCTGTCGGGGCTGGCCGTGCCCGCCTGGGCCCAGGGCGGGCCGGTGGAGGGCAAGGACTTTCTGCGCGTCGCCCAGCCGGTGCCGGTGACCGGCGACAAGATCGAGGTGGTCGAGTTCTTCGGCTACTGGTGCCCGCACTGCAACGCGTTCGAGCCGGCGCTCGACGCCTGGGTCAAGCGCCTGCCGGCGACGGTGAACTTCCGGCGCGTGCCGGTGGCCTTCAATGCCGCGCAGGAAGCGGCGCAGCGGCTGTACTTCGGCATCGAGGCGCTGGGCCTCGTCGAGACGCTGCACCGCAAGGTGTTCGGCTGGATCCATGTCGAGCGCAAGCGCATCGACAAGGACGCCGACATCACCGCCTTCGCCCAGGCCAGCGGCACCGACCCGGTCAAGCTGCTCGATGCGTCGAAGAGCTTCTCGGCGGCCACCAAGGTGCGGCAGGCCCGGCAGCTGGTCGAAGGCTTCCGCATCGAGGGCGTGCCGACGCTGGGCATCCAGGGCCGCTGGATGACCTCGCCGTCGATCGCCGGCTCGCAGGAACGCGCGCTGGCGACGGCCGACGTGCTGATCGCGCAGGCGCGCAAGGGCTGACCCCGGCGCGCCTGCGGCGCCTCAGCGCCCGAGGTCCTTCGCGCTGACCCCGGCGATGCCCCAGTTCTGCTTGGGCATGTCGTGGATCCAGACGCGGATCGTCTCCTTCGGCGCGCCCACCGCCTCCTGCAGTGCCTGGGTCACCTTCTCGATCACCGCGCGCTTCTGGTCCTCGCTGCGGCCTTCGAGCATGTAGATCTGTGCGAACGGCATTCCGGTTCTCCTGAAATCAGACAAAGCGCAGCGAGACGCTGCCCAGCCCCTGCAGCCGCAGCGTGACGTTGTCGCCCGCGGCCACCGCCACCGCCTCGGTGACGCCGCCCGACAGGATCAGCGTGCCGGCGGGAATCTCCTCGCCGCGCCGGCCCAGGTGGTTGGCCAGCATCGCCACCGCGGCAGCCGGGTGGCCCAGCACCGCGGCGCCGGCGCCGAGCGACACGACCTGGCCGTTCTTCTCCATCACCACGCCCATCGTGCGCAGGTCGACCCGCTCGGGCGGCAGCGCCTGGCCGCCGATCACGAAACGCGCCGCCGAGGTGTTGTCGGCGACCACGCTCTTCAGGTCGAACTTGAACTCGCGGTAGCGGCTGTCGATGACCTCGATGCCCGGCAGCACGAAGTCGGTGGCCGCCAGCACCGCGCCGATGTGGCAGCCCGGGCCCTTCAGCGCGCGCTTGAGCACGAAGGCGATCTCGGGCTCGACCTTGGGGTGGATCAGCTCGGCCGTCTTGACCTCGCCGCCCTCGGGCACGCAGAAGTCGTCGACCAGGAAGCCGAACACCGGCGAGTCGACCCCCATCTGCTTCATCTTCGCGTGCGAGGTCAGCCCGGCCTTCAGCCCGATCAGCCGCGAGCCGCGCGCCAGCTTGCGGCGCAGGATCTCGGCCTGGATCGCGTAGGCGTCGTCCCAGTCCATCGTCGGATGGTCGTCGGTGATCTTCAGGGTGTCGCGGGCCTGCAGTTCGCAGGTCTCCAGGTGCTCGGCGAGGCCGGCGATCGTCTTGGCGTCCAGTGCCATGGTGGGTCTCCTCAGCCTGCCAGCGCGCGCGCTTGCACGGGGCTCAGCCCACGCGCCCTGGCCATCGTCAGCGCGGTGTCCTCGATCATGTCTTCCTGCCCGCCGACCATGCCGCGCCGGCCCAGCTCGACCAGCAGGTCGCGTGCAGGCACGCCGTACTTCTTCTCGGCGCGCTTGGCAAACAGCAGGAACGATCCGTAGACGCCGGCGTAGCCCAGCGTCAGCGCATCGCGGTCGATGCGGATCGGAAAGTCCATCATCGGCACGACCCGGTCCTCGGCGACGTCCTGGATCTTCCAGACGTCGACGCCGGTTGTTATGCCCATGCGGTCGCAGACCGCCACCAGCACTTCCATCGGCGTGTTGCCGGCACCGGCACCCAGCCCGGCGCTGGCGGCGTCGATGCGCGTCGCGCCGGCGGCCACCGCGGCGATCGAGTTGGCCACCCCCATCGCCAGGTTGTGGTGGCCATGGAAGCCCAGCTCGGTCTCGGGCTTCAGGGCCGCGCGCACCGCGCCGAGCCGCGCGGTCACGTCGTCGGGCAGCATGTAGCCGGCCGAATCGGTGATGTAGATGCAGTTCGCGCCGTAGCCTTCCATCAGCAGCGCCTGCTTGACCAGCCCGTCGGGGCTGTTCATGTGCGCCATCATCAGGAAGCCCACCGTGTCCATGCCGAGCTTGCGTGCCGCATGGATGTGCTGCTCGCTCACGTCGGCCTCGGTGCAGTGGGTGGCGACGCGGATGGTGTGCACGCCCAGGCCATGGGCCATGTGCAGATGGTCGACCGTGCCGATGCCCGGCAGCAGCAGCGCCGAGACCTTGGCCTGCTTCATCAGCGGGATCACGGCCGAGAGGTATTCCTCGTCGGTGTGTGCCGGGAAGCCGTAGTTGACCGAACTGCCGCCCAGTCCGTCACCGTGCGTCACCTCGATCAGCGGCACGCCGGCCTCGTCCAGCCCGGTGGCGATGTCCTTCATCTGCGCCAGCGTCATCAGATGGCGCTTGGGGTGCATGCCGTCACGCAGCGTCATGTCGTGCAGCGTGACCTTCTTGCCCTGGAGATTCATGGTGTGTGTCCTTTCAGGCCGCGACGGGTTCGAGGGTGAGGGTCCCAGCCAGGATCTCCTCGGCAAACATCTCGGCGGTGCGTGCGGCGGCGGCGGTCATGATGTCGAGGTTGCCGGCGTATTTCGGCAGGTAGTCGCCCAGGCCCTCGACCTCGAGGTAGATCGAGACGCGGTGGGTCTCGTTATCGATCACCGGACCGTTGACGAGGCGGTAGCCCGGCACGTACTTCTGTACCTCCAGCAGCATCGCGTGCACCGAGGCCTCGATCTCGGCAGCCTTGGGCCGCTCCAGCGTCAGGCAGTGAATCGTGTCGCGCATGATCAGTGGCGGCTCGGCCGGGTTGATCACGATGATGGCCTTGCCCTTGCGCGCGCCGCCGACACGCTCGACGGCGCTGGCGGTGGTGCGGGTGAACTCGTCGATGTTCTTGCGCGTGCCCGGTCCGACCGAGCGGCTGGACACGGTGGCGACGATCTCGCCATAGGCCACCGGCTGCACCCGCGACACCGCGGCGACCATCGGAATCGTCGCCTGGCCGCCGCAGGTGACCATGTTGACGTTCATCTCGCGCCGGCCGACATGCTCCTTCAGGTTGACCGGCGGCACGCAGAACGGACCGATCGCCGCCGGCGTCAGGTCGATCATCATCACGCCCAGCGCGTTGAGCTTGGCGCTGTTCTCGGCATGCACGTAGGCGCTGGTCGCGTCGAAGGCGATCTGCACGCCGTCGGCCAGCACATGCGGCAGCAGGCCATCGACACCGTCGGCGGTGGTCTTGATGCCCATCTCGCGGGCGCGTTTCAGCCCGTCGGAGATGGGGTCGATGCCGACCATCCACACCGGCTCGAGCACCGGGCTGCGCTGCAGCTTGGCCAGCAGGTCGGTGCCGATGTTGCCGGGCCCGATCAGGGCGCACTTGATCTTCTTCATTCGAACACTCCAGGTTCAGACGAATCTCACCGAGCAGCCGCCGATGCCGCCGATCGACACGCGCAGGCTGTCGCCGGCCTTGACCGGCACCATGATCGCGAGCGATCCCGACAGCACGACCTCGCCGGCCTTCAGGGGGATGCCCAGCCGGCCCAGCGTGTTGGCCAGCCAGGCCACGGCGTTGGCCGGCGCGCCCAGCGCGGCCGCGCCGGCGCCGGTGGCGACGATCTCGCCGTTCTTCTCCAGCACCATGCCGCAGGTCGTCAGGTCGAGCCCGCGCGGGTCGACCAGCCGGTCGCCGAGCACGAAGACGCCGCAGCTGGCGTTGTCGGCGACGGTGTCCTGGATCTTGATCTTCCAGTCCTTGATGCGCGAATCGACGATCTCGAAGCAGGCCATCACGCCTTCGGTGGCGGCCAGCACGTCGGCGGCGCTGATGCCGGGGCCGATCAGATCCTTCTTCAGCACGAAGGCGATCTCGCCCTCGGCCTTGGGCTGGATCAGCGTGGCCGCGGGGATGGCCTCGCCCTCGTTGTAGACCATGCCGTCGGTCAGCAGGCCGAAGTCGGGCTGGTAGACACCCAGCATGTCCATCACCGCCTTGCTGGTGACGCCGATCTTCTTGCCGATGATGCGCTCGCCGGCGTCGACGCGGCGCGCGTTCAGGCGCTGCTGGATCGCGTAGGCATCGGCGATCGTGATGTCCGGGTGGCGGTTCGTCAGCGGCTCGACGACGCGGCAGCCCTCGAGCGCGTCGTAGAGCTCGTCGCCCAGCGTGTTGATCAGTTCAGGGGTCATGCTCACCTCGACAGGAAGCTCAGCGGGGAAGGGGAGTCGGCTCGTCGGCCCCGGCCTCGGCCAGGAAGTTGCCGACCAGCTGCGCGAAGCGCGCGGCATGCTCGATCTGCGTCCAGTGGCCGCACTGGCCGTAGACATGCAGCTGCGAGCGCGGGATCAGCTCGGCCAGCTTCAGCGAGTTGGCCAGCGGGATCACCTGGTCTTCGCGGCCGTGCACGACCAGCGTCTGCTGCGGCAGCGCGCGGATGGCCGCCTCGGGGCTGACCATCGCGTCGACCCAACGCTGGCGCGGGGCCGGGAACATCGCCGCGAAGGATTCCTGGAAGCCGGGCCGGATGCTGGCCTCGTAGCGCAGCTGCGCCAGCTCGTCGCTGACCAGCTTGCGGTCGAACGCGAAGATGTCGAGCAGCTTGCGCATCGCCTCGAACGAGGGCTCGTAGCCCCACACCGCGTCCAGCCCCGGCGTGATCGTGAACGGCACACCGACCGAGCCCATCAGCACCAGCCGCCGCACGCGCTGCGGCGCGCGGATCGCCAGCGCCAGCGACAGCGCGCCGCCGAAGCTGTTGCCCACCACGTCGACCTGCGGCAGGTCCAGCGCATCGATCAGGTCGAGCGCCTGTTGTACCCAGGTGTCCATCCGGTAGGCGATGCCGGACGGCCGGTCGGTGTAGCCGAAGCCGACCATGTCGGGCGCGATCACGCGCATATGCTGCGCCAGCACCGGCATCACCAGCCGCCAGTTGGCCCAGGCGCTGACGCCCGGCCCCGAGCCGTGCACGAACAGCACCGGCCGGCCGCTGCCGAGGTCGTGCACGTTGGACTCGAAGGCGCCGGTGCGGACCCGGCGGCCCAGTTCGGGATTCGCGGGAGTGGCTGGCGTGATGGTCTCGCTCATCGGGCGCGGGCTCGGGTTCGTTGGCACGGGCGTGACGATAGGGACCCAGCCCCATACTGTCCAATACCGAATCTTCCCGCCCTGATACCTTGCCGGTATGCTGTGAAGCTCAGTGCCGGAGCCTGCGATGGACCTCAAGCAGATGCGCTACTTCCTTGCGGTGGCCGAGGAACGCCACATCGGCCGCGCCGCCGAGCGGCTGCACATGGCCCAGCCGCCGCTGACGCGGCAGATCCGCGCGCTGGAAGCTCAACTGGGCACGACGCTGTTCCTGCGCACGCCCAAGGGCGTGGAGCTGACCGAGGCCGGCGCAACGCTGCTGGCCGAGGTGCCCAACCTGCTGGCGCTGGCGCAGCGCGCGCAGGAGCGCACCCGCGCCGCCGGCCAGGGGGTGATCGGCCGGCTCGACGTCGGGCTGTTCGGCTCGGGCGTGCTCGACGTGATCCCGCGGCTGCTGGCGCGCTTCCATGCCCAGCGGCCCGAGGTGAAGATCGTGCTGCATTCGATGACCAAGGCCGAGCAGCTGGAGGCGCTGCGCGAGCGCCGCCTGAGCGTCGGCTTCAACCGGCTCGTGCCGCCTTCACCCGACCTGGTGGTCGAGACGCTGCTGCGCGAGCGGATGATGGTCGCGCTGCCCGAGACCCATGCGCTGTGCGCGCAGGCCGCGGTGCGCGTTCCCGACCTGGCCGACGTGCCGCTGATCCTGTACCCCAACCTGCCGCTGCCCGGTCTGGCGCAGCAGGTGATGCAGGCCTTCGCCGCCGAGGGCACGCCGCTGCGGGTGGAGCAGGAGGTCGAGGACGTGCTGACCGCCATCGCGCTGGTCGCCGGCGGCTTCGGCGCCTGCATCACCACCGCGTCGGGCACCAGCCTGCGGCTGCCCGGCGTGGCCTACCGGCCGCTGGACTGCGTGCACCTGAAGGACATCGAGCTGAGCTGCATCCACCGCCGCGGCGATCCGTCGCCGGTGCTGGCGGCGTTCCTGGGCGTGGTGCGGGCGCAAGCCGGAGACGGCGGTGGGCCCGGCGCCTGAGCCCGCGCGGCCTCTACGATCGCGCCTCCGCTCCAGCGGCTCGACCCACCACACGGTGATCGCCCCTTCGGACCCTGATCGACCCGGGAGCCTCCCATGCCCAAGCGCCGAGACGCCAGCAACCCGACAGCACTGTTCATCGGAGCGGGCAGTTCCGCCGCGTTCGGCTGTCCCGTCACGAGCGAGCTCTTTCCCGACATCCGCGAGCGCCTGACGACGCGGACGCTGTTCAGCCTGGCCTCGAACCCCAAGCGCGAACGGGCGAAGATGCTGCGCCTGCAGGGCTACCTCGAGAAGCTTCTGCCCGCGGTCTTCGCCAAGGACGTCGAATTGCCGTGGATCACCGAGATCCTGTCGCTGCTCGACCAGTTCATCGAGACGCGGCAGATCGCCTCGCCGATGTTCATGATGGACGAGATGCGCGATTTCCGGACCCTGCTCGAGGAAGCGATCCTGGAGGTCATCGTCGGAAACCGGCCGAATTCGCGCGACATCCCCGCCCTGGATCGCCTGACCGACTGGATCCTCTGCGCTCCGCTGACCCAGGGGGCGCCGATGACGATCATCTCGACCAACTACGACATCCTCGTCGAGTCGCTGCTGTTCGAGAAGATCATCCTGCAGGCCTGGCTGGCAGCGAAGGACCCTGGCCGTGAATACAGCCAGCTCGACTTCGGGTTCGCCTGGCGGGAACACGCCGCGGGAAGGTATCTCCCCGCGATCCACCGCCCGCCTGACGACCCCTGGGTGCGCCTGCTCAAGTTGCACGGTTCGCTGAACTGGCTGAGGTGCCCGCTCTGCGGCTTCACCTACGTGAACACGACGGGCACGGTCCATCGCGAGGCGTTCCGCGAAGACAAGATCGACAGCAACAACACCTGCCTCTGCGGGCACGGGCCGGTCGGCGCGGTGATCGTGGCGCCGTCCGTCGTGCGCCGGATCGAGGACCCCAACCTGCTGACGATCTGGAACAGCGCGCAGGAATCGCTGCGGCGGGCCAGCGAGTGGATCTTCGCGGGCTACTCGCTGCCTTCGGAGGACATCGCCATCCGCGCCATTCTCGTCCGCGCCTATCACGCGCGAGGCAAGGGCGGCAAGCCGCCGAAGGTGCGCGTCGTGCAGCGTGAGCCGGACGCCGCGATGGCGGGCCGCTACCGACTGCTCTTCCCGCAATGCAGCTTCGAATACGGCGGCTTCGAGCGGTTCATCGCCGACCTGCCCGATCCCCCGCGCCACTACCCCGCGCAATCCTGAGGCTGGCCATCGTGGCCTTCGGCGCGCGCCCCTGCACCTTGCCTGCGGATACCTCAGTCGAACGTCACCTTGAACACCGGCCCCAGCGGCGGCCCGCACCAGCTGAAGACGCGGCCATTGGCCGAGCGGTGCAGCCCGCCGGCGCCGCTGATCAGCGAGATGCCGTTGTTCGCAGTGCTGATCGCCCGGCTGCTGGTGTCGATCAGGTAGACCAGCGCGCGGCCGTCGGGGCCGAGACCGCTGAGCGCCACGGTCGACTCGTCGGCGGTCAGCGCGATGCCGGGCGGGGTGCCGGCGCGCAGGGGCGTCGCGACGAAGGTCGTCGCTTGCCGGTCCTGCACATGCACGACCGTCGCGACGCCCGAACCCTCGGACAAGGCGTCGGAGACCCAGGCATCGCCCCGGCGGCCGATCGCGACGCCGACCGGGTGGACGAACGGCGCCCCTTCGGCGACGACGCCGATCCGGCCGCCGCCCTCGTGCACGCGGTAGAGGCCGGGCTTGCCGTTGCGCGGGTTGTGGCCGGTGAAGTAGACGCTGCCGTCGGCCGCCTCGATGCCGCGCGGCTGGTAGCCGGTGACCAGCCGGCGCAGCCGGTCGCCGTCGAGCACGAAGACCGCGCCGCCGCCGGCGGCCTGCGGGTCGGCGATGTAGACCTCGTCCTCGTCTTCGGCGGCGGTGATGCCGCGCGGCGCGACCAGCGGCGCGCCCGAATAGAGCTCCTCGACGCGGCCGTTCTTCAGCGTGACGCGGAACACCGCCGGACCGCGGCTGCCGTCGGCGATGTAGAAGAAGTGCTTGCCGCGGCGGTCGGTCGCGGCGTCGCGAAGTCCGGACAGGCCGGTGACCACCGGTGTGGCTTCCATCGCCGCCTGGACGTCGGTCAGGCCGAACCCGGCCAGCACCGCGACGACGGCGAGCAAACGCTCGAGCATGGGCTGTCTCCTTGGTTGAACAGGGATGACAACCATACGGCCGGCCCGGCCGAACGGATTCAGGCCGGCTTCCGGGCTTCCGGGCTTCAGAGCTTCACGCAGACGTTCTTCAGCTCGGTGTAGAACTCCAGCGAATGCACGCCGCCCTCGCGGCCGATGCCCGACTGCTTGGCGCCGCCGAAGGGCGTGCGCAGGTCGCGCAGGAACCAGCTGTTGACCCAGGCGATGCCGACCTCCATGCGCTGTGCGACGCGGTGCGCGCGCGAAACGTCGCGGGTCCAGATCGCGGTGGCCAGGCCGTAGTCGTTGTCGTTGGCCTTGGCCAGCACCTCGTCCTCGCTGTCGAAGGGCGCGATGTGGCAGCAGGGGCCGAAGATCTCCTCCTTGATGACCCGCGCGGTCTCGGGCAGGCCGGTCCAGATCGTCGGCTGAACCCAGGCACCTTCGGCCAGGTCACCGGGCATCTCGGGCCTGCCGCCGCCGGTGACCACCGTCGCGCCTTCGTCGCGGGCGATCTGGTAGTAGGACAGCACCTTGCGCTGGTGCTCGGCGCTGATCAGCGGCCCCAGGCCGGTGGTGGCGTCCTCCGGCCGGCCCAGCTTCAGGCCTTCGGCGCCGGCCTTCATCGCGGCGACGAAGCGGTCGAACAGCGGCCGCTCGACGTAGACCCGCTCGGTGCCCAGGCAGACCTGGCCGCAGTTGGCGAACACCGAGCGCATCGTGCCCTCGATCGCCGCGTCGAAGTCGCAGTCGGCGAAGACGATCGCTGCGTTCTTGCCGCCCATCTCCAGGCTGACCGGCCGCGCGCCCTGCGCCGCGGCCTTCATGATCACCTCGCCGGTGCGCGTCTCGCCGGTGAAGGTGATCGCGTCGACCTGGGGGTGGCTGGTGACGAAGGCGCCGGCCGAGTCGGGCCCGAAGCCGTGCACCACGTTGTAGACACCCTTGGGGATGCCGGCCTCGTTCATCACCTCGCCGAGCAGCGCTGCGGTCTGCGGCGTCTCCTCCGACGGCTTGACGACCACCGTGTTGCCGCAGGCCAGCGCCGGGCCGACCTTCCAGGTCATCAGCAGCAGCGGCAGGTTCCACGGGCAGATCACGCCGACCACGCCGACGGGGCTGCGGTAGCCGTAGTTGATCGCGCCGCGGCCGTCGGGCGTGGCGAGCTCGAAGAACTCGGTCGGCACGTTCTTCACGACGTCGGCGAAGACCTTGAAGTTGGCCGCGCCGCGCGGGATGTCGATGTGGCGCGCCAGGCTCATCGGCTTGCCGGTGTCGGCGCATTCGGCGGCCAGGAACTCGTCGAATCGGCGGTTGATGCCGTCGGCCACCGCGTACAGGCGCTCGACGCGCTCGGCCACTGTCATCCGGCCCCAGGGCCCCTTCAGCGCGGCGCGGGCCGCGGCGACCGCGGCGTCGACCTCGTCGCGGCCGGCCTCGTGCACCTGGGCGATGACCCGGCCGTTCAGCGGCGAGCGCTTGTCGAAGGTCTTGGTGGTGGCGGCGTACTCGCCGTTGATGAAGTTCAGGATCTGTTTCATGGTGGGTTCACTCATCTGAAGCCGGCGGCGACCAGACCGGCGCGGGCACAGGCCTCGTCCTGCGCGGCCGAGCCGCCGGAGACACCGATGCCGCCGACCAGCGCATCGCCGTCGCGGATCGGCAGGCCGCCACCGAAGACCACCAGTCGCGGCCGCAGCGGCAGGCCGATGCGCAGCGCCTCGTCGTGGCCGATCACGTCGACCCACTGGTTGGTCGGAAAGCCGAAGCTCGCCGCGGTGTAGGCCTTGTCGACCGCGATCTCGACCGAGTGCAGGAACGCGCCGGGCATGCGCAGGAAGGCGGCCAGCACGCCTGAGCCGTCGCTGACCGCCACGTTGATGCGCAGCCCCAGGCCGGCGGCATGGGCCACCGCGGCCTCGCAGGCGCGCATCGCCGCCTCGGCGGTGATCACGCGCTGTTCGACGCTGAGTGCCGGCGTGCTCATCGCGGCGGTCTCCCGGATCAGGTGTACACGTCGGTGAACGACGGCACCGCTTCACCGGTGTGATAGAAGATGCCGGTCCACAGCTTGTCCTCGGTCCAGGTGGTCACCGGCCGGTCGCGCTGCGCCAGGTAGCCCAGGCCGGCGAAGGTCTCGTTGCGGTTGCCGCTGGGGTCGAAGAAGTAGATCGTCTCGCCGCGGGTGATGCCGTGCCGGGTCGGCGCGACGTCGATCTTGGTCTTGTTCTTGGCCATCACGTCGGCGGCCTTCAGCACGTCGTGCCAGCTGTCGAGGAAGTACGCGATGTGGTGCAGCCCGCTCTTGGCGCCACCGACGAAGGCGATGTCGTGCGGCGTGGTGGTGCGGCTCATCCAGGTGGCGGCCTGGATGTTGCCCTCGGGGCCGACCAGGACCTGCTCGGTCAGGAAGAAGTCCAGCGCCTCGGTCATGAAGCGGGTGTTGTCGGCGACGGTGTTGACGCCGGCCTCGGGGTTCATCTCGCACATCAGCAGCAGATGGTCGAGCCAGTGCGCGCCGGCGCCCTTGAGGTTGTCGGGCCAGGGGTCGGGGTTGGTGGTGCCGACCTCGGTGCCGACGTATTCCTTCATCGCGTACAGCCGCATCTCGTGGCCGCTGGGCAGCTGGAACTGCAGCATGCGGCCGGTGGCCGGCAAGGTGCCTTCGGGCAGCATCTGGGTCTTGACGCCCCAGGCTTCGACCGACTTCTGCAGCGCGTCGAGGTCGGCATCCTTCTCGACCTTGTAGGCCACGTGGTTCAGCCCGGCCTGGTCGCTGGGCGTCAGGATCAGCGAGTACTTGTCCCACTCGTCCCAGCACTTCAGGTAGACGTTGCCGGCCTTGTCCTGCATCGTCGTCTTCAGGCCGAGCACGTTCTCGTAGTGCTTCACGGCCGCGGCCATGTCCATCACCTTCAGGCTGGCATGGCCAATTCTCATCACACCCATTTCAGTCTCCTCAAACACCAGTGGATACACGGTTCGCCGTGGCGGCGAACCCCTTGGAAAACGGTTTCTCGAACTTGCCGGTCACTTCCAGCCGCACCGCGGTCAGCGGTGCGACGCGGCAGGCCAGCGTGCAGCCTTGCGCCTCTTCCTCGACGCTGACATGGGCCCGGCTGACCGGCCCCAGCGCCTTGACCTCGCCTTCGAGGATGCGCACCTTGCACACCCCGCAGCCGCCGTTGACGCAGCCCACCGGGATGCCCTTGCGGCCCAGTTTCAGCATGCCTTGCAGCAGGCTCTCGCTGGTGGCGCAGGGAAAGCTCTCGCCGGTCTGCGTGACGAACACGGTGACTTTCGGGCGCGTGTCGAATGAGAAGGCCATCGTGACCTCAGACGCGCTTGAACAGCGGACTGCGCTGCGCATTGGCATCGGCGGCCGAGAGGAACTTCTCGGTGTAGATGTCGCGCTCGAACAGTCGGCCCTGCATCAGCGTGCCGATGCAGGCCTCGACCATGGGTGGCGGTCCGCACAGGTAGGCCTTGTGGCCGGCGAAGCCGTCGGGGAACTGCGCCTTGGCGGCCTCGTGCACGAAGCCGCGGGCACCGGTCCAGTCCGAACCCTCGGGCTCGTTCGACAAGGCCGGCACGTAGCTGAAGTTGGCGTGCTTCGCGGCCAACGCGCGGAACTCGTCGTCGTAGTACAGCTCGTCGCGCGAACGCTGGCCGTAGACCAGCGTGATCGGCAGCGTGCAGCCCGCATCGAGCAGGTCGAGGATCATCGCCCTGGGGCTCGACAAGCCCGAGCCGCCGGCCATGAAGATCATCGGCAGCGCCGCCGACTGGCGCACGAAGAAGCGTCCGTAAGGGCCGGTCAGGCGCAGCCGGTCGCCGGCCTGCAGCGTGTGGTGCAGGTAGCCGGTGCCGGCACCGCCGGCGACGATGCGCACGTTCAGCTCGATCTCGCCGGTCTTCTCGACTGCCGCCGGCGCATTGGCGATCGAGAACGCGCGGCTCTGCCCCAGGCCCGGGATCTCCAGCTGCACGTACTGGCCGGCCTGGAAGTGGATCGGCTTGTCCAGCTTCAGGTGCAGCGCCTTGATCGTCGGCGTCAGCACCTCGATGCGCGAGACGGTGGCGGCGAAGTCGCGCACCGGGATGATCTCGGCGTCGGGCTCCTCGTCGATGTCGGCCTCGATGACCGCGTCGCTCTGCAGCGTGCAGCAGCAGGCCAGCGTCTTGCCTTCGTCGCGCTCGAAGTCCATCAGCGCGAACGGATTGGCCGCGCCATGGTCCACCTCACCGTCGCTCACCTGCACCTTGCAGGTGCCGCACAGGCCATGGCCGCAGGCATGCGGGATGTAGATGCCCTGGCGCAGCGCGGCGTCGAGCAGGGTCTGCCCCTCGGCCACTTCGATCGTCGCGCCCAGCGGCTCGATGGTGAGTTGAAAGCTCATGGCGCAGTCTTCAGCTGAACGATCCCTCGATGCCGGTGAGCCCCGGCGTGCGGAAGCGGATCACGTCCTTGTGCTTCAGCCCGTTGTCGGCCAGCGACCTGGCCGGGTCGGGTTGCCAGGGCTGGCCGCTCTTGAACCACTGCACCGTCGACCAGTCGATCTTCGCGAAGTCGGGGTGGTAGCCATAGATGCCGGGCAGCACCGCGGTGGCGAGCGCGCCGAAGGGCGTGTCGGGCGGCAGCGGCAGGCAGAACGGGGCGCAGAACATCAGGTGGTCTTCCCAGCCGATGTACAGCAGCGGCGCGGGGAAGTTCTCGCGCCGGTCCTTGGCCGGGAAGCTGTAGGACTCGAGGGCGACGACGCTCATTTCGTTTCTCCTTCGGCGGCAGCCGGGGCGCCGACGGGCAGCGGCGGTGGGTCGCCGCGCCAGGCGGCGAAGTTCTTCTGGTCCTCCGAGCCTTCGAAGTCGAAGTTGTCGCGGCCGACGTTCATCTCGTAGTAGTCCAGCACCGCCAGCAGCGGGTTGAAGCCCTCGGCGGTCGGGTCGGTGCCGGGCTTGAAGCAGTGGCCCTGGTAGATCTGGTGCACCGGCAGCCAGCTCTGCACGTACTTCTCGGGCTCGTGGTCGAAGATGCCCTTGCAGTGGTCGCTGCAGAAGTGGTACTTGTCGCCCAGGTAGTCGCTCTCGCGGTAGCAGATCTTGCTGGCGTCGCCCGGCTCGGTGAACAGCATCGGGATCTGGCAGGTGGTGCACAGCATCGGCAGCGTCATGTTGTAGAACCGCTTGCCGGCCTGGTGCTGCTCGCGGTAGTACTCCAGCCGCGGCCGGTAGTAGCGGTCGAAGCTCTCGGGATACTTCTCGCTCAGCCAGGCCAGTTCCTCGTCGGTCGGCACCCAGGTGTGGAAGGGCGCGGCGCCGTTGTAGTTGTAGAAGGTGTTCCAGGCCTGGTGGCTGATGTGGTCCTTGCCGTCGCAGGCGTCCTTCCAGCCCTTGGGCTCGCGGATGCCGTAGCGTGCCAGGTCCTTGAACAGCGCGCCGCCGTTCTGCTCGGCGTACATCTCCCAGGCTTCCTTCCAGCTCATCACCCGCTTGGGCAGCATGTAGTCCTGCATCATCGCCACCAGCGTCAGCAGGCGGTAGCCGCGCCAGAACCACTTGTCGATCCAGCCCTGCACGATCGGCACGTTGGCCGGGTCCTGCTCGAGCATGAACTTGATGCACTCGATGCCCAGCGTCATGTGCCGCGATTCGTCGCTCTGCGCGCTGAAGCCGAAGGTCACGGTCGACATGTCGCCGTTGTGCGCCGCGCCGCTCATGAAGGGCACGAACAGCAGGTTGGTCAGCACGTACTCGAACGAGAAGCTCACCGCGGTCAGGAACTCGAACGGCCCGGCGGTGTTGGCATCCTCGAAGAAGCTCTTGGGCACGCTCAAGTACCAGACCCGGTCGAACCAGTGGTTCGAGTGGTGCATGCCGTTGAAGTACTTGTTGTAGTGGCTGATCGCGTGCGTCTCGGTCTGGTAGTGGCGCAGCTCGTCGATGCTCTGCATCTGCGCCGCCACCCGCGCGCCCTCGCCGGTGAACTGCCGGCCCACGTGCGCGAAGCCGCGGTGCGCGTAGTACTCGAGCGGCGTCACGCCCTGGATGAACAGCTTCAGCGCGTTGACGTAGCGCGCGTCGGCCACGCCCAGCTGGCCGTTGTTCTGCGCGAAGGCCTCGATCACCGCGTAGAGCTTCTTCTCCTTCTCGCCCTGGTACTTCCAGTAGGCGTCCATCGTCAGGCGGAACGGGTCCTCCCACTTGTTCCAGTCGTGGATCTTGATGCCCTCGTACTTGTCGTACGGGAACACCTTGTCCATCGGCTGGTAGCTGGTCTCCCAGCCGAGGCCGCGGGTCATCGCGGCGTAGCGGTCCTTCAGACCGAGCTTCTTCTTGGCAACACGGGTGTCCATGCTCGTCTCCTGTGGCGTGATTTCAGTGCCTCCAGCTCAGCGTGAGCTGGTCGTCGTCTTCGTCGATGTGGCCCGACAGCGTCACCAGGTTGACGTGGATCTGCTGCAGGTCGTAGGGCCGGCCGGTCTGCTCCTCGATCGTGGCGCGCTTGATCGTCAGCCGGTTCGGCGCGTCGATCTTCACCAGGCCGGGCGAGTGCACCAGCACCGCGTCGGGGTTGTCGGCGACGATCGCGTCGACCACCGGACGCGATTCCTCGTTGTGCTGGAAGGCGATGAATACGTTGGACATGGCGGGGTTCCGGTTCCTCGGTTCGGGTTCAGCCGGCGACGCCGGCCTTGGTGCAGCGGGCATCGAGTTCGCTGCGCGCTTCGTCCAGCGCCGCCAGCCCGGCCTCGCCCAGCGCCAGCTCGGCCACCGGGGCCAGCGCGGCCTGGGCACGCTCGGACCACTGCCGGGTCCACTGGCGCAGCAGCTTGCGGTTGGCATCGCTCTCGGCGGCGGCGGTCTTGACCACCGCGTCGACCCAGCGCGCGCTCTCCTCGTGCCACTCGGGCATGAAGGCGGTCAGCATCGCGACCGCGGTACCCCCCTTCAGCGCGATGTGATCGTCGACGAAGCGGCCGTAGATCAGCGGGTACAGCAGGCCGTCGAGCGCCAGGTTCTGCGCGACGAACAGCTCGAACGGATCCTTCACGACGAGGGTGTCCTCGACGTAGCGGCGCAGCACCTGCCAGCGCGGGTCGTTCAGCCAGGCCTGCTTGCCGGCGTCCAGCGCCTCGGGCTCGGCCAGCGTCAGCCCCAGCCGGGTCAGGTACTGTGCGACGCCCAGGTTGTCCATCGCGTGGAACATCGCCGGCGCGGTGAACGCGGTACCGTAGCCATAGGCGCAGATCGAGGCGTTGTTCATGTTCGCGCCCCAGGCGGCGTGGCGCAGCGGCAGCAGCACCGCCAGCGTCCTGGCGCGCACCTCGTCGGGGATCATCGCGGCCAGGCCGCGCGAGTCGACGAACTGGTAGTTGGCCTCGACCGCGTCCTGCTGGCGGGCGCGGGTCATCGTCCAGCTGGCGTAGTAGAACTGCCGCGGGTCCTTCAGCACGTACCAGTCGGCCAGCACGATGGCGCTGCGCGAGGCGTCGAACAATTCGTGCGCCGGGTCCCAGGTCGGCCGGTAGTGGAAGTTGGTCGCCGGCTGCGCGCCCAGCGTCGCTTCCTGGTAGCGCGACGCCGGCTTGTCGCCGCCGATGTACTTCGCCACATGGGCGTAGGTGTTGCGCAGCGGTTCGATGCTGCGCGCCTGCAGGTCGAGGTTCATCGGGCTCGTCTCCTTTTCGGACCGTTCATGGCCAGGGTGGATGGGTTTAGCGGGTGATCAGCGGTCGAGCCGCTGTACCTGGTTGCGCTCGCAGAACTCGGCGAACGCGGCGGCCGGCAGCAGCAGCTCGACCGCCAGTTCGGGCCAGCCGATCGCGAACTCGAAGGCCACCAGCCCGTCGGCACGGCGCTCGGTCACCCGCACGAATCGGCGCGAGGTGTCGACGGCCAGTGGCTCGTCGGCGGCCGCGGCAAGGTGGTTCGTGCGGGGCGGGTGGGTCATGGCGGGCTCGGTGGGTGCTGCGGTCGAAATGCGGTCGAGATGCGGTCGTGTGGCGGTGGCCAGCCCGTCAACGCACAGGCTGTGCCACGCGACCCTCGAAATCGCAAGAATCTCGATAAAATCCGGGAAAACCCCGAACCCGAGGCCCCTCCAGGCGGCCCGGACCAGCGACCCAGGCCCCGATGCCGCAGTGCCCTGGTGGGTCTTTCTGCGGTGCATCATCACGAAATCGACAAGACCGGCTGGCCGCAGTTGCTCAAATCATCAATTCGCGACGCTTTGCCCTGGTGACAACCCGCGCTGCGACATCTCGATCTATCTCGATAATTTGCCGATGGCCACCTCTGCCCTCCCGTCGCTGCCCTCGGATGCCGACCTGCGCCGGCTGGTGCATTTCTCGGCCGGCGACGGCCGCATCTGGCTGGCCGGCCAGCGCATGGTGCTGGTCCATGCGGCGGCGCTGGGCAACCTGCGCCGCGAGCTGATGCAGACCATCGGCCGCGAGCAGACGCGCCGCGTGCTGATGCGCGCCGGCTACGCCTCGGGCGAACGCGACGCCGCGCTGGCGCGCCAGGTGCGGCCGGGTGCCACGACCTTCGAGATGTTCTCGGTCGGGCCCCAGCTGCACATGCTCGAAGGCGCGGTGCAGGTCACGCCCGAAGCCTGCGAGCTCGACGTCGCCGGCGGCCGCTTCCACGGCCTGTTCCGCTGGGACCACTCCTGGGAAGTCGAGACCCATGTGCGCCACTTCGGGCCGCAGGACGAGCCGGTGTGCTGGATGCTGCTGGGCTATGCCTCGGGCTACACCAGCGCGTTCATGGGCCGCCCGGTGCTGTTCAAGGAGGTCGCCTGCAGCGCCTGCGGCGCACCGAACTGCCGCATCGAGGGCCGGCCGCTGGCCGACTGGCCCGATGGCGACGCGCTGGCGCGCGACTACGACGCGCAGTCGCTGCTGGTGCGGCTGGAGGACCTGAGCTCGCAGGTCGAAAGCCTGCGCTCGACGCTGGAGCCCGCCGACGAGCTGGGCCCGCGGTCGATCGACATGATCGGCCGCTCGCGCGCCTTCCTGGCGGCGGCGACGCTGCTTCGCAAGGCCGCCGGCACCCAGGTCACGGTGCTGCTGACCGGCGAGACCGGCGTCGGCAAGGAGCGCTTCGCCCGCGCGCTGCACGCGATGAGCCCGCGCGCCGGCAAGCCCTTCGTCGCGGTCAACTGCGCCGCGCTGCCGGGCGAGCTGATCGAGAGCGAGCTGTTCGGCGCCGAGAAGGGCGCCTTCACCGGCGCCGGCGCGGCGCGGGCCGGCCGCTTCGAGCGCGCCGACGGCGGCACGCTGCTGCTCGACGAGCTGGGCGAGCTGCCGCTGCCGGCGCAGGCCAAGCTGCTGCGCGTGCTGCAACAGGGCGAGGTCGAGCGGCTGGGCGGCACCCAGCCGCGCAAGGTCGACGTGCGGGTGATCGCCGCGACCAACGTCGACCTCGAAGCCGCGGTGGCCGCCGGTCGCTTCCGGCGCGACCTGATGTACCGGCTCAACGTCTACCCGATCCGCATCCCGCCGCTGCGCGAGCGCATCGACGACATCGAGCCGCTGGCCCACCACCTGCTGCAGCGCTTTGCCGCGCTGCACGGCAAGCGCGTCGGCGGCTTCACCGACCGTGCGCTCGACGCGATGCGCCGCCACCCCTGGCCGGGCAACGTGCGCGAACTGGAGAACCTGATCGAGCGCGGCGTGATCCTCTGCAGCCCGGGCGAGCCGGTCGACGTCGCCGAGCTGTTCGTCGCGGCGCCCGGCGCGGCGCCGGTGACGATCAATGCCGACGGCCAGCTCGAGCGCGGCGCGCCGCCCGACGCCGGCACGCTGTACGACGAGCTGCAGCGCCGCGGCCTGAGCCTCGAGGCGATGGAGGACGCGCTGATCCAGGAGGCGGTGCAGCGCGCCGCCGGCAACCTGGCCGCCGCCGCCCGCGCGCTGGGCCTGAGCCGGGCCCAGCTGAGCTACCGGCTCGGCCGGGTGCAGGAGCGTGCGCGTGAGTGAGCCGGCTTCGGACTGACGCGATGGCCAAGCGTTCCTACCTGCCGCTGTCCGCCGCCGACCCCGCCGACACCGGCGCCGAGGCCTCGCGCACGCTGATCGAGCGCGCCTACGCGCAGCTGCGCGACGACATCGTCGAAGGCCGGCTGGCGCCCGACGAGAAGCTGCGCGTCGAGCACCTGAAGGCGCGCTACGGCGTCGGCGCCGGCACGCTGCGCGAGGCGATCACCCGGCTGGCCAGCGACGCGCTGGTCGTCGCCGAAGGCCAGCGCGGCTTTCGCGTCGCGCCGGTGGCGCTGGACGACCTGGAAGACCTGACCCGGCTGCGCCTGCACATCGAGATCGAGGCGCTGCGCCAGTCGATCCGCCATGGCGACGGGCGCTGGCGCGCCGCGCTGCAGCAGGCCTACGACGAGCTGTCGTCGTTCGAGCAGCCGGTCCGTCCTGCGCAGCGCCAGCAGTGGGAGGCGCTGAACGCGCGCTTCCACGAGGCGCTGATCGCCGCCCACGCCTCGCCCTGGACCTTCAAGGTGCTGCGCCTGCTGTCGCGCCACGGCGAGCGCTACCGCCGCTACGCGATCGGCCTGGTCGACAGCGGCCGCGACGTGCACGCCGAGCACCGCGAGATCTTCGAGCTGGCGATGGCCGGCCACGAGGCGCGTGCCGCGCTGGCGCTGGAAGCGCACATCCGCAACACGCCGGACGTGCTGATCAGCGCGCTGCGGCAGGGGCTGCCGGTGTTCGAGCGCGCCGGCTGAGGCCTCACTCGGGCTCGATGCCGGCAGCCTTGATGACCTTGCCCCATTTCTGGCTCTCGTCGAGCTGGAACTTCGCCAGCGCGTCGGGCGTGGTCGGGAACGGATCGCCGCCGCTGGTCTCGAAAAAGGCCTTCGCGGCGGGCGTCCTGAGCCCTTGGGCCAGCAGCTCGTTCAGGCGCTGCACCACCGGCGCCGGCGTGCCGGCGGGCACGTAGGCGGCGAACCAGTAGCCCATGTCGTAGCCCTTGACGCCGGCCTCGGCGATCGTCGGCACCTCGGGCAGCATCGCCAGCCGCTTGCTCGTCGACACGCCCAGCGCGCGCAGCTTGCCGGCCTTGATCTGCGGCACGCCGGTCGAGGTGTCGGTGATCATCATGTCGAACTGGCCGCCGAGCAGGTCGGTGATCGCGTTCGGATTGCTCTTGTAGGGCACGTGCAGGATCTCGGTGCCGCTGAGCTGCTGGAACAGCTCGCCGGCCACCCGGCTCGACGAGCTGCCGCTGCCGAAGCTCAGCTTGCCCGGCCGGGCGCGCGCCGCGGCCAGCAGGTCGCCGACGCTCTTGTACGGCGACGCGACGTTGACCACCAGCACCTGGCCGCCCTTGCCGAGCCCGGTCACCGGCGCGAAGTCCTTCAACGGGTCGTAGGGCAGCTTCTTGTAGAGATGCGGGTTGGCGGCCTGCGTGGTGTTGGTGGTGATCAGCACCGTGTGGCCGTCGGCCGGCGCGCGCGCGGCGGCCTGCGCCGCGAGCATGCCGCTGGCACCGGCCTTGTTGTCGACGACCACCGCCTGGTGGGTCTGTTCGGTGAGGGACTGGCCGAGCAGGCGCGCCAGCTGGTCGGTCGCGCTGCCGGCGGCAAACGGCACGATGAAGGTCAGCGGCCGGGCCGGATAGGCCTGCGCGAAGGCCAGCAGCGGGCTCAGCGCGGCGGCCGCGGCGAGCAGCGTGCGGCGGCGGATCGAGGGAAATTGCATGACGATGTCTCCGTTGCAGGTGTCAAAGGTCGGGACCGACGAGGTGGTGGGCGAGTTCGGCCGGCACCTCGATGCGCAGGTCGAGCAGCAGGAACGACAGCGCCTTGCCGTGGCTGTCGAGGTTCAGCGCATCGTTGACGCCGCCGTCGAGCACGTCGTCGAGCACGAAATTCATCGCCTGCAGCCGCGGCAGCAGGTGGCGCGTCACCGCGCCGGGCCGGCGGTGCGCGAACTGGCGCGCCACCTCGGCCTCGCTGACCTGCGCGACCAGCAGGTCCCACAGCGCCGGGTGCCAGGCGATCACGCTGATGTTCGAGCGGTTGCCCTTGTCGCCGGTGCGGCCGTGGGCGGCGCGGTGCAGTGCGACGTTCATCGCGGGACTCCTGCGTCGACGAAACGGAAGCCGGCCGGCACGCCCTCGCGCGGCAGCAGGCACGACAGCGTGCCCAGCCGAGGCCGCAGCGAGCTGCGCACGCCGCCGCCGCCGGCCGGGCCGCAGCAGTACAGCGCGGTCACCTCGCGGGCCAGGCGCTCGGCGCCGGTGCGGTCGGGATGGTTCAGCGCGACGCGCAGGCGCACGTCGCGCGCCTCGCCCACCGGCTGCGCGGCGAGCCAGCGCCCGGCATCGTCGCCGAACACGCTGGCCACGCCGATCAGGTCGACGCGGAGCGGCCCGAGCCCGGCCAGGCGCTCGCGCAGCACCTCGGCGGCCAGCCTCGCCCGCGCCTCGGCACGAACGCCGGCATACGAGATCTCGCCTTCGGCGAGCCAGCCGGTCTCGTGGCAGACGTTCACCTTCAGGCCGGCCGGGCGCGGATGGCCGCGCACGCCGGTCAGCCGCACGCGGTCGGGGCCGACCTGGCGGACCTCGGCAGCGCCGAGGTCGGCGACGACATCGGGGGTCAGGTAGGCCGCCGGATCGTGCACCTCGTAGAGCAGCTGCTCCTTGACGGTGTGCTCGTCGATGCGCCCGCCGCTGCCGGCCGGCTTGGTGATCGTGCAATCGCCGTCGGCGTCGATCTCGGCGATCGGGTAGCCGAGCCTGGCCAGCCCCGGCACGTCCTTGCAGCCCGGGTCGGCGTAGTAGCCGCCGCTGACCTGCGCGCCGCATTCGAGCAGGTGGCCGGCCATCGTTGCGCGGGCGATGCGGTCCCAGTCGTCGCGGGCCCAGCCGAAATGCGCCAGCGCCGGGCCGACCGTCAGCGACGGATCGGCGACCCGGCCGCAGACGACGATCTGCGCGCCGGCGATCAGCGCGTCGGCGATCGCCTCGGCGCCGAGGTAGGCATTGGCCGAGACCCGCGCCAGACCCTGGCCGGCAGCGCCCAGCGCCGCGTCGAGCGCGGCGCGGTGCGCCGGGCCGCTGACGTCGTCGCCCTCGACCACCGCGATGCGCGGGGCGGCCAGGCCGAGCTCGCGCGCCAGCGCATGGATGCGCCGCGCCGCGCCGGCCGGATTGGCGGCACCGAAGTTGCTGACGATGCGGATGCCGGCGGCCAGGCAGTCGGCCAGCACCGGGCGCAACAGTTCGTCGAGCAGCGGCTCGTAGCCGGCATCGGGGTCCTGGCGCCGCGCCAGCTGGGCCAGGGCCAGCGTGCGTTCGGCCAGCGTCTCGAAGATCAGCACCGCGGGTCCGCCGGCGGCGACCAGCGAGCGCACCACCGGCGCCGCGGCGTCGGTGCGGTCACCCGAGAAGCCGGCCGCACAGCCGATGCGCAACAACGGGGGGGTCATGGGTCTCCTGCGGGGCGGGGTCCATCGCCTCGCCTGGCAGCCACTGTAGGCGGCGACCATCCATCCGTGAAATCGAAAGTGAGACTAGACTGATCCGAAATGCCGATGAATGTGTCGATCCGGCAGCTGCGCGCCTTCGTCGCGCTGTGCGAGCTGCGCAACTTCACCCGCGCCGCCGAGGCCTGCCATCTCTCGCAACCGGCGTTCAGCGCGCTGATCCGCCAGCTCGAGCAGACGGTCGGCTCGCCGCTGTTCGACCGCAGCACCCGGCATGTCGAGGCCAGCGCCGAGGGCCGCGAATTCGAGCCCGGTGCGCGCCGGGTGCTGGCCGAGCTCGAAGCCGCGCTCGGCGCGGTGCAGGCACGCGCATCGCTGCGGCGCGGGCGGGTGTCGATCGCGCTGCTGCCCTCGCTGGCCGCTGGCTGGCTGCCGCAGGTGCTGGCCGGCTTCCGCGACCGCCACCCGGGCATCGAGCTGCAGGTCGCCGACCTGCTGTCCGAGCCCTGCATCGCGCGCGTGCGCAGCGGCGAGGCCGATTTCGCGCTCGCCGCGACGCGGGCCGAGACGCCCGAGCTGCGCGCCGAGATCTTCTGCAGCGACGATTTCCACCTCGTCTGCCGCCGCGACCATCCGCTGGCCCGGCAGCACGACCCGCAGCCGGCCGATCTGGCCGGTTTCCCGTTCGTGCACCTGTCGCGCACCTCGAGCGTGCGGCAATATGTCGACGCGGCGACCCATCCGAACCCGCTGCCGCCGGCGCTGGAAGTCGACCAGCTCGCCACCGTCGCCGGCATGGTGCGCGCCGGCATCGGCATCAGCGTCGTGCCGGCGCTGACGCTGTACCAGTTCCGCGCCGCCGAGCTCGTCACCCGGGCGCTGCGCTGGCCCGGGCTCGAACGCAGCCTCTACCTGGTGGCCCGCCGCGATCGTGCGCTGTCGTTCGCCGCCACGGCGTTCTACGACTGGGTGATGGCACGGCGGCCGCAGGCCGGGAGGCCGCAAACCCGCCCCGGTGGCGACTGACAAGGTGTGAACGGCCGAGACGATCCAGGCGCCTGCCGAATCGTTCACGCCGGCGCGTCGGCCGCGCCGCCCTGGCGTCGGCGATGATCGCGACCACGCCGCCCGCCGCTGCAAATCTGCTCCGGAGTTGGCAAATCGGCGAGATCGGGCGCCCAGCCCTGGCGAGACTTGCGTCTAGAATGACCTGCAAGTTTTGTGCCGATAGATGCCCACCTTGTCACGCCCTCGCTGCCTGTCGCTGGCCTTCGCGCTGGTCCTGCTCGGCCTGGCCGCTTGGCCGGCGGGCGCCGAGAAGGCCGACCGCAGCAAGCCGATGACGCTGGAGTCGGACCAGCCCTGCACCGTCAGCCTGCTGAAGCAGACCAGCCTGTGCAGCGGCAACGTGGTGATCAGCCAGGGCACGATGCAGATCCGCGCCGACCGGCTCGAACTGCGCGAGACCCCCGAGGGTTACCAGATGGCCCAGGCGCTGGGTTCGGCGGCCAGGCCGGCCTCGTTCCGCCAGAAGCGCGACGGCGCCGACGAGTTCGTCGAGGGCCAGGCCCAGCGCATCGACTACGACGGCCGCGCCGGCACCCTGCGCTTCGAGGGCGCCGCGGTGGTGCGCCGGCTGCGCGGCGCCACGGTGGCCGACGAGATCCAGGGCGCGATGATCGTCTGGGACAGCCTGGCCGAATCGTTCAACGTGCAGGGCGGCGACAAGACCGCGGCCAACCCCGGCGGCCGGGTGCGCGCGGTGATCACGCCGCGCGCGGCCGACGCCGCGGCCTCGGCGCCGGCCGGCGGCGCCGCGCTGAAGCCGTCCGCGACGCTGGGGGAGCGGCGTTGAGCGCGCTGATCGACGCCGCGCCAGCGGTGGCGGCAGACCGTGCCGTCAGCCGGCTGGAGGCGACCGGCCTGCGCAAGCACTACGGCTCGCGCGTGGTCGTCAAGGAAGTGCACCTGGCGGTGGGCGCCGGCGAGGTGGTCGGCCTGCTGGGCCCCAACGGCGCCGGCAAGACCACCACCTTCTACATGGTGGTCGGGCTGGTGCGCGCCGATGCCGGCGAGATCCGCATCGACGGCGTGCCGGTGCAGACCCGGCCGATCCACCAGCGCGCGCGCATGGGCCTGAGCTACCTGCCGCAGGAGGCGTCGATCTTCCGCAAGCTGACGGTCGAGGAGAACATCCGCGCCGTGCTCGAGCTGCAGATCGGCGCCGACGGCCGGCCGCTGACGCCCGAGGCGATCGACGCCAAGCTCGAGACGCTGCTGCACGACCTGTCGATCGACCAGCTGCGCGATTCCCCGGCGCCGGCCTTGTCGGGCGGCGAGCGGCGGCGGGTCGAGATCGCCCGCGCGCTGGCCACCCAGCCGCGCTTCATCCTGCTCGACGAGCCGTTTGCCGGCGTCGACCCGATCGCGGTGATCGAGATCCAGCGCATCATCGGCTTCCTGAAGGCGCGCGGCATCGGCGTGCTGATCACCGACCACAACGTGCGCGAGATGCTCGACATCTGCGACCGCGCCTACATCATCAGCGAAGGCCGGGTGCTGGCCGAAGGCACGCCGGCCGAGATCGTCGCGAACGCCGACGTGCGGCGGGTCTACCTCGGCGAGAAATTCCGCCTGTGACGCCATGAAACCCTCGCTGCAGGTCCGCCTCTCCCAGCACCTGGCGCTGACGCCGCAGCTGCAGCAGTCGATCCGGCTGCTGCAGCTGTCGACGCTGGAGCTGCACCAGGAAATCGAGCAGATGCTCGAGGCCAACCCCTTCCTCGACACCGAGGACGACCACGCGCCGATGGAGTTCGGCCTCGAGCGCGTGACGGCACCGGCCGACAAGGCCGCCGAGCGCGAGAAGGACCGCCTGTCCGAGCGCGAGGACATCGCCGACGGCCAGGCCGGCGCCGACGAGCCGGCGGGCATGGACGGCGCCGAGTTCGGCGGCACCGAGCGCGACGACTGGGAGAACGGCACCGAGCGCGACGATTTCGACGGCATCCGCGAGCTGCCGTCGAACACCAGCGCGTCGGCCGGCGGCGACGAGGACTTCGAGCCGGTCGAGTCGGCCGACGCCGGCCCGTCGCTGCAGGACCACCTGCGCCGCCAGCTGCTGGGCATGCGGCTGTCGGAAGAGGACGCCTCGGCGGTGATGGTGCTGATCGAATCGCTGAACGAGGACGGCTACCTGGCCGATCCGCTCGACGACATCGCCGAGCGGCTGGCCGGCCAGCTGGGGCTGGACGGCGACGAAGCGGCCGAAGAGCGCGAGGAACTGATCGACCGGCTTCGCATTGCGCTGAAGTGGCTGCAGAGCCTGGAGCCCACCGGCGTCGGCGCCGGCAGCCTCGGCGAATGCCTGACGCTTCAGCTGCGCGAATTGCCGCCCAGCGCCGCGCGCCGGGTCGCGATGCGGATCTGCGACGGCCACCTCGAGCTGCTGGCCCGGCGCGACATGAAGAAGCTGATGGCCGCCACCGGCGCCGACGAGGACCTGCTGCGCGAGGCGCAGGCCCTGATCGTCGCCTGCGAGCCCAAGCCCGGCCGGCCGTTCACCCGCGCCGAAGCCAACATCGTCGTGCCCGACGTCATCGTGATCAAGTCGGGGCGCGGCTGGAAGGCGACGCTGAACCCCGACGTGATGCCCAAGCTGCGCATCAACGACCTGTACGCGCAGGCGATCCGCGGCCAGCGCAACGGCAGCGCCGCCGGGCTGTCGCAGCGGCTGCAGGAGGCGCGCTGGTTCATGAAGAACATCCTGCAGCGCTTCGACACCATCCTGCGCGTCAGCCAGGCGATCGTCGAACGCCAGAAGGCCTTCTTCACCCACGGCGAGATCGCGATGAAGCCGCTGGTGCTGCGCGAGATCGCCGACGAGCTGGGGCTGCACGAATCGACGATCTCGCGGGTGACCACCGCCAAGTACATGAACACCCCGTTCGGCACCTTCGAGCTGAAGTACTTCTTCGGCTCGTCGCTGAACACCGACGCCGGCGGCAACGCCAGCTCGACCGCGGTGCGCGCCTTGATCAAGCAGCTGGTCAGCGCCGAGGACGCCGCCAGGCCGCTGTCGGACAGCCAGCTGTCGGACATGCTCGGCGAGCAGGGCATCACGGTGGCGCGGCGCACGGTGGCCAAGTACCGCGAGGCCTTGAAGATCGCGCCGGCCAACCTGCGCAAGGCCTTGTGACGCCGGCCGACACGCTGGTACCGCTGTTCCTGCCCTGTGCCGGCGGCACCGAGGACCTGCTGGCCGAGGAGGTGCAGCGCATCCTCGGCGCCGACGCCGCCGGCGAGGTGCTGCGCGGCGGCGTGCTGGTCGAGGGCGATGCGCTCGCCGCGATGCGGCTGAACCTGGAGTCGCGCCTGGCCCAGCGCGTGCTGTGGCCGCTGGCGCACGGGCCGTACCAGAACGAGCACGACCTGTATGCGCTGGCGCGCACGGTGCGCTGGGTCGACTGGATCGCGCCCGAGCAGACGCTGCGCATCGACACCACCGCGCAGCGCTCGCCGCTGCAGAGCCTGAACTTCGCGACGCTGCGGGTCAAGGACGCGGTCTGCGACGTGCTGCGCGACGCGACCGGCGCCAGGCCGAGCGTGGACACGCGCCGGCCCGACCTGCCGCTGTCGCTGCACCTGAGCCCGACCCACGCGACGCTGTACGCCGACACCTCGGGCGAGGCGCTGTTCAAGCGCGGCTGGCGCGATGCGCAGGGCGGCACGGTCGGCGTCAAGGGCGAGGCACCGCTGAAGGAGACGCTGGCCGCGGCGATGCTGGCGGCCGCCGGCTGGCAGGGCCGCGCCGAGGACGGCGCGCTGTTCGACCCCTGCTGCGGCGCCGGCACGATCGCGATCGAGGCGGCGCAGGTCGCCTGCGGCATCGCGCCGGGGCTGGCAAGGCGCTTCGCGTTCGAGCGCATGCTGCCGTTCCGCCGGCACCAGAACGCCTGGTCGCGGCTGAAGGATGCCGCCCGCGCCCGCCGGCATGCGCCGGCGGTGCCGATCTTCGCCGGCGACGTGTCGTTCCGCATGGTCGACTTTGCCCGCCACAACGCCGAGCGCGCCGGGGTCGCGGCGGCGATCGACTTCAAGACCGCCGACGCGCTGCAGCGACTGCCGCCGGCCGAGCGTGGCGTGCTGATGCTGAACCCGCCGTACGGCGAGCGCATCGCGCCGAAGGGCTCGCGCGGCGAACCCAGCGGCCCGCGACCGTCGCGCGAAGGCTTCGACGGCGGCGCCGACCCGGCCGAATTCTTCAGCCGGCTGGCCGCGCACTGGAAGCGCCATTACTCAGGCTGGACCGCCTGGCTGCTGAGCCCCGACATGAAGCTGCCGCAGGCGCTGCGGCTGAAGGAGAGCCGGCGCGTGCCGCTGTGGAACGGGCCGATCGAGTGCCGGTTGTTCCGCTTCGACTTGGTGGCCGGTTCGGCCCGGGCCGCTGCCCCCGGCGCCTGAGGCGACCGCGCCGATTCCGCTCAGGCCCCGGCCGCGGCCAGCGGCGAGACCCGGTCGAACCAGGGCTGCGCCGCCTCCAGCTGGCCGGCCAGCTGCAGCAGCGTGGCCTCGGCACCGAACGGCGCGACGAACTGCACGCCCAGCGGCAGGCCGTCGGCGGTCCAGTGCAGCGGCACGCTCATCGCCGGCACGCCGGTCAGGTTGGCCAGCTGGGTGAACGGCACCGCGCTCATGTTGTCGCGCAGGATGTCGTCGATCGCGCGGTCCAGCAGCCCGAGCCGGCCCAGCGCGCCCAGCAGCCCCAGCCGCCGCAGCCCCTGCAGCAGCCGCAGCTGCGCCGGCGGCGGGTCGCCGTGGCCATGCGGCACCGGCGGGCAGGCCAGGGTCGGCGTCAGCAGCAGGTCGTGCGCCTGGAAGAAGCGGCCCAGCGCCCGGGCGTAGGTGTTGGCTGCCATCAGCTCGGCGGTCAGCCGCGAGGCCGGCAGCGAGCGGCCCAGGCTGGCCATGATGCGGGTCAGCGGTTCGAAATCGGCCTCGCGGGCGCCGCGGGCCAGTGCCTGGTCCAGCGTCGCCGGGATCTGGCCGAAATAGACGTGAAGGTAGCTGCGCGCCAGCGCGGCGCCGTCGATCGCCGGCTGCGCCTCGTCCACCCGGTGGCCCAGCCCGGCCAGCCCTTCGGCGCTGCGGCGCACCGCGGCCGCCGCCTCGGCATGCACCGGTGTGCCGAGCGGGCTTGCGGTGGTGAAGCCGATGCGCAGCGGCGCCGGCGCCCGCCGGGCCAGCTCGGCGAACGGCGCCGCGGGCGGCGCGATCGTGAACGGGTCGCCCGGCTCGGGCCCGGCCAGGAGGTCGAGCGCCAGCGCGCTGTCGCGCACGCTGCGGCTGATCACGCCGTCCTGGCTGAGGCCGAACCACAGCTCGTTCAGGCCCGGGCCGACCGACACCCGGCCGCGCGAGGGCTTGAGCCCGAACAGGCCGCAGCAGGCGGCGGGGATGCGGATCGAGCCGCCGCCGTCGTTGCCGGTGGCCATCGGCAGCACGCCGGCGGCCACCGCCGCGGCCGAGCCGCCGCTGGAGCCGCCCGGCGTGCGCGACAGGTCCCAGGGGTTGCTGGCGCGGCCATGGGCCAGTGGGTCGGTCACGCCCTTGAGGCCCAGCTCGGGCAGGTTGGTCTTGCCGAAGATCACCGCGCCGGCGCCCAGCAGGCGCCGCACGATCGCCGAGTGCTCGGTCGCGGTGTTGGCCCGCAGCGCCCGGCTGCCGTAGCCGGTGGGCGTGCCGGCGTAGTCCTGCACGCTGTCCTTGATCAGCAGCGGCACGCCGGCCAGCGGGCCGCTCAGCCGTCCGGCCAGCTGGGCGCGCGCCTGCGGCTCGAGCGAGCGCACCACCGCATTGATGTGCGGCTGCACCCGCGCCAGCTGGGCCAGCGCGAGGTCGAGCAGTTCGCCGGCCGACACGTCGCCGGCCGCCACCCGCGCGGCCAGCGCGCAGGCGTCGTGGGCCAGGTATTCGTCGTGCCGCATCGCCCAGAGCTCAGGCAGGCGCCAGGCGCTCGCGCCGGCGCAGCCGCTTCAGCCACAGCAGCGCCGCCGCCAGCAGCAGCAGCGGCGCCAGCGTGCCGAGGTTCATTGCGGTCCAGCCGCCGGTGGTCACCAGCGCGCCCGACGAGAACGAGGTCAGCGTCATCGTCGCGTAGACGGTGAAGTCGATCGCCGCCTGGCCGCGGGTCTTCTCCTCGGGCCGCCAGGCTTCGGTGGCCAGCGCGCTGGCGCCGATGTAGAGGAAGTTCCAGCCCACGCCCAGCACCAGCAGCGCGCCGAGGAAGTGCATCACGTCGTTGCCCGTCAGCGCGAAGCCGACGCAGGCGATGTTCAGCAGCAGCCCGGTGGTCATGACCGGCAGCACACCGAAGCGCCGGATCAGCCTGCCGGTGAAGAAGCTGGGCACGTACATGCCCAGCACATGCCACTCGAGCACCAGCGCCGCGGCCGAGAACGGGTGGCTGCACTGCGCCATCGCGATCGGCGTGGCGGCCATCAGCAGGTTCATCACGCCGTAGCCGATCGCGCAGCCGGCCGCGGCGATGATGAACACCGGCTGGCGGACCAGCTCGGCCGTCGGCCGCCCCTGCGGCGCGCTGCTGCCCTGGCCGGGCAGCGGCGGAAAGCTGATGAACGCCATCGTCACCAGGCTGAGCAGCGCAACGCCGATCAGCGCCAGGTAGGCGCCGGCAAACGGCACGTCCATCGCGGTGCGGCTCCAGTTCGCCAGGTTGGGCCCGACCACACCGCCGATGATGCCGCCGGCCAGCACCCAGGAGATCGCCCGCTCCTTGAACTCGGGCTTGACCAATTCGACCGCGGCGAAGCGGTACAGCGAGCCGTTGGCGTTGTAGAAGCCGGCCAGCAGCGTGGCAGCGGTCAGCAGCCAGAACTGGCGCTGCAGCGCCGCCCACGCGCAGACCGCGGCACTGGCGATGGCCACCAGCAGCCCGAGCTGGAAGCTGCGCTGGCGGCCCCAGCGCCGCTGTGTTCGTGCGACCAGCCCGGTGGCCAGCGCGCCGCCGGCGACGTAGGCGGTGATCGGCAGCGTCGCCAGCCAGGCGGTGGGCGCCAGCGCCAGCCCGACCAGGCCGTTGACGGCGATGAACACCACGTTGTTGACGAGCAGCATGCCCTGGCACAGGGTCAGCAGCAGCAGTTGCAGGTTCAAGCGGGATTCTCCAGCGCGGCCACGACGGCCAGCAGCGCCAGCGGCGCGGTATCGGCGCGCAGCACGCGTGCGCCCAGGGTGACGGGCAGGAAGCCGGCGGCGCGGGCGGCAGCCAGCTCGGCCGCGCTGAGGCCGCCTTCGGGGCCGCTGAGCACGAGCAGCGGCCGGGCGGCGGCAGCGCCGGCCAGGGCTTCGCGCAGGCCTCGCACCTCGTCGGCCAGGCTCAGCAGCAGCCGCGTCGACACGCTGTCGGCCTGCGCCGCCAGCCAGTCGCGCAGCGGCTGCACCGGCGCGATGCGCGGCACCCGGTTGCGCCCGCTCTGCTCGCAGGCGGCCACCGCGATCGCCCGCCAATGGGCGGTCTTGCGCTCGGCGCGGTCGCCGGCCAGGCGCAGCACCGAGCGCTCGCAGACCAGCGGCTGGATCTCCGCCGCGCCCAGCTCGGTGGCCTTCTCGATCAGGCCGTCCATGCGCTCGTTGGCCGGCATGCCCAGCGCCAGCGTGACCGGCGTCGCGAGTTCACGCTCGATCGCCGCATGGGTGCCGACCCGGGCTTCGACGCTCCTGCGGCCGATCGCCAGCACCTCGGCGGTCCATTCGCCGCCGCGGCCGTCGAACAGCGTCAGCGCGGCGCCCGGCTGCAGCCGCAGCACCTGCACATGGCGGCTGGCGTTGTCCGGCAGCGCCAGTTCGGCGCCGGCGGCCAGCGGGTTGTCGACGTGAAGGCGAGGCGGCATCGGCCGGCAGTGTGCACCAGCCCGACACCTGGGCCTGTCACTCCGGCGCGATCAGCACCTGCGCCAGCGCCATGGCCGCGGCATCGCCATCGGCCGCGCGCACCTGCTCGACGAAGCGCAGCGCCAGCACACGGACGTCGGCCGGGGTCTGGCAATGGTCCACCTCCAGCGCCAGCCAGTAGCCCTTGACCATGCCCAGCCGGGGCCGGGCCTCGGCGAGCAGGCGGCGGCACAGCAGCCGGTGGTCCCTGGTCTCGAGCGCCTGGGCCAGGCTCATGCGCGGCGCGGCGGCCGCTGCCCGCGCTGGCCGGGCGGCGGCAGGCGTCGCGGGCCGCTCGACCAGTCCGGCGTCGACCAGCGCCTGCAGCTCGGCCGCCGCGCAGCCCTGCACCACGCCCAGCCAGTCCCCGGCGGGGCGGCTGTCGTCGATGATCAGCAGCAGGTTGCGCGCCGGCCGCGACAGCGGCCGCGAGCGCTCGCGGATCTCGGCCCGGCCGGCCTCGGTCTTCGTGTAGCGCCCGGCCAGCAGGTCGGCCGGGACTGCGCCCGGTGCCATGCCGGCCGGCGGGTCGGTCATCTCGCCGTCTCGCGCAGCTCGCGCCGCAGGATCTTGCCGACCGTGGTCTTGGGCAGGTCGCCACGGAACTCGACCACCTTGGGCCGCTTGTAGCCGGTGAGGTTGGCCTCGCAGTAGGCGCGCACGTCGGCCTCGCTCAGCGCGGGCTCCTTCTTCACGATGATCACCTTGACCGCCTCGCCGGCCTTGGCGTCGGGGATGCCGACCGCGGCGCACTCGAGCACGCCGGGCATCTGGCTGAGCACGTCCTCGATCTCGTTGGGGTAGACGTTGAAGCCCGAGACCAGGATCATGTCCTTCTTGCGGTCGACGATGCGGAAGTAGCCGCGCTCGTCCATCACGCCGACGTCGCCGGTGCGGAAGAAGCCGTCGGCGGTCATCACCTTGGCGGTCTCGTCGGGCCGCTGCCAGTAGCCGGCCATCACCTGCGGGCCGCGGATCGCGATCTCGCCGGCCTGGCCGGGCGGCACCTCCTTGCCGTCGTCGTCGAGCAGCACCAGCTCGGTGCCGGGCATCGGCAGGCCGATGGTGCCCGAGTAGGCGGTGGTGTCCACCGGGTTGCAGGTGGCCGACGGGCTGGTCTCGGACAGGCCGTAGCCCTCGCAGATCGGGCAGCCGGTCTTCTCGAGCCACAGCCGCGCGGTGCCCTGGGTCACCGCCATGCCGCCGCCGACCGAGATCTTCAGGTGGCTCCAGTCGACCTTGTCGAAATCGGGGTGGTTGGCCAGCGCGGTGAACAGCGTGTTGACCGCCGGGAAGCTGTGGAAGGGCTGCGCCGCCAGGTCCTTCAGCACCGCCGGGATGTCGCGCGGGTTGGCGATCAGGAGGTTGCAGCCGCCCATGCGCAGGCCCAGCATCATGTTCGTGTTGAAGCCGAAGATGTGGTAGAGCGGCAGCGCGCAGACGGTGACGATCTGGGTGCCGGCGGGGATCTTCTTCAGCGCCGGCTGGTACCAGGCCTCGGCCTGCAGGATGTTGGCCACCAGGTTGCGGTGCAGCAGCACCGCGCCCTTGCTGACGCCGGTGGTGCCGCCGGTGTACTGCAGCACCGCGATGTCGTCGGGGCCCAGCTTGACCGGCTGCAAGGTCTTGCGCCGGCCCTGGGCGACCGCATCGTTGAAGCGGATCTGGGTGACCGAGGGCGGCAGCGTGAACGGCGGCACCATCTTCTTGACCCGGCGCACGACGTGGTTGACCAGCGTGCCCTTGACCAGCCCGAGCATGTCGCCCATCGCGGCCAGGATCACCGCCTTGGTCGGCACCTGCTCGATCACCTGCTGCAGCACGGCGGCAAAGTTCTCGAGGATGACGATCGCCTTGGCGCCCGAATCCTTCAGCTGGTGCTCCAGCTCGCGCGGGGTGTACAAGGGGTTGACGTTGACCACCACCAGCCCGGCGCGCAGGATCGCCGCCACCGCCACCGGGTACTGGGGCACGTTGGGCATCATGATCGCGACCCGGTCGCCGCGCTGCAGCCCGCTGCCCTGCAGCCAGGCGGCCAGCGCGCGCGAGGCGTCGTCGATCGCACCGAAGCTGAACGAGCCGCCCATGAACTTGTAGGCCGTCAGGTCACGGTACTTGCGGAAGCTGTCGTCGATCATCGCCACCAGCGACGGGTAGACGTCGGTCGCGATGTCCGCCGGCACGCCGGCGGGGTACTGCTTCAGCCAGAGCTTGTCCATGGACCGGATTCTTGCTGAAAGCTGACAGCTGGCGCGTCAGGGTAGTCGATAGCGGCGCTGGCAGGGGTGCGCCGCGGCCGAGGGCGATCAGGCAGCCAGCGCGGCGTCGATCTGCTGGCCCAGGTTCAGACCACGCTCCTGCCTGAAGAGCATCGCGAACACCGCACGGCCGGCGCTGCGCTCGGCCCACACGGCGCCGACCTGGCCCTTCTCGATCTCCTTCGGCACGCCACGAAGGTGCTCGCCCTTGTACTCGGCGACGAACAGCCGGCCGTCGACCAGCTCGCAGACGAAGTCAGGGTAAAACCGCCCGCCCGAGGTCGGCAGCCAGAATCCGGCCACCGGATCGGAATCGAGATTGCGCACCCAGCGCCGGATCAGCGGGTGCTCGTCGATCGCCAGCGCGCAGCGCCATTCCTCGCCGCCGTCTTCCAGGTCCGCGAGCACGGGGTAGAAGTGCTTGGCAAAGCGGAACTTGCCGCGGTAGCGCTGGTTCGCCGGGACCGGGTAGATGGCCGGATCGAAGCGGAACTCATGCGCCGCGCTGGTTACCAGCGCCCAGCCGCCATCCAGCACCAGTTGGGTGAACGTGGACTTCGCCGCCTTGTCGCGCAGCTCGGCGATGCGCAGCGCCAGGCACTGCGGCAGGGGGTACTGGTGGCGTGCCAGCTGTTCCAGCGGCACCCGTTGCTCATGCACCAGATGTCGCAGGCAGGCCTGCACGGAGGCGCGCAGGTGCGCCGGCACCACATCCACCGCGACGTTGCGCGACGGGTGCTGCAGCCCGGCCGCCAGCCAGCGCGTCAGGTCCTGCTCGGTGATGGCCGTCGGTACCGCGTCCAGCGGCAGCTGTTCGGCATCGCCGCGCCCCACCCGCACCCGCTGGCCGTCCAGGTAGACCTCCCACAGCGTGCCCTGCTCGGCCATCTGGAAGCCCGGAAGGCTGATCGGCTCGGCCAGCAGGTTCAGCGCCACCTGCTCGAAGACCGCCTCGCGCTCCAGCAGCAGCAGTTCGCCTTGCTGAGCGCCCGGCGGGTGGTAGCACAGCCGCGGCACCGCAGCGAACACCTCGCCGCGGCTGGCCGGCGACAGCGCGCCGGCCACCAGCGCGTTGTGGCGTTCGATCTGCTGCGCCACCTGCCCGCGCTGCCTGCCACGCTGCGCGGCTACCAGCTCATCGCCTACCGCGGCCGGCACCTCGCCGCGCCACTGCACGCGCTGGCGCTCGCCGTCGCTGCTGAGACTGGCCCGCCCCTCGGCCACGGCCGCCGCCACGGCTTCGGGCAGCGGCTTGCCGGCCGGCAGGTCGATCACCAGCGCGGGCAGCGGCGGCGCGACGGGCGCGGCAAACAACGGGCCGTCGTCGCGCGCCTGCCCGTCGTGCCAGTCCAGCGGCAGCTGCGGCGCGATCATCGAGGTCGAGCCAGTCCAACTCGCGCAGCGTGCCGGTGGCCACCTTGACGTGCTCGGCCGGGATGTACAGGTCGTCCAGCAGGTGCGCGCGCAGCACCTCGACATTCACCGGCTCGTTGCTCTTCTGCGCCTGCAGCAGCACGATCGGGCGGATGTAGGCGCCCTGGTTCGGCCCCGCGTCGGCCTCTTCCTGCAGTGCCTCGGCTTCCAGCAGCTTCTGGTTCTGCACCGCGTCGTACACCGCGGCCTGCCAGCCGCGGGTGTGCTCCATCAGCGCGATCGGCAGCTTGACCATCGCCTCGGCCTGCAACTGCTGCGCCGAGACGTGGAACAGCACGTTGGTGCGCTTGGGCACCGGCGTCGCGGTCAGTTCCAGGATCAGTGAGGGGTTCAGCCGCTTCAGCGCCGCGAAGCTGCGCTCGGTCTTGGCGTTGTGCGCCTCGTCGACGATCACGTAGGGCCGGCACAGCGCCAGCCAGTTGGCCAGGCTCCAGCGCGGCTGGCCCACCAGGCCCGCCAGCAGCGCACGGCCGGCCGATTCGACGCCGGCCTCGGCAGCAGTGACCAGCGCATCGGGCACGCCCCGCAGGGCCCGCAGCGCCGCCGGCCCCAGGCTGCGGAAATGGCGCTCCCAGGCCTCGAAAAAGGCATAGACGTTGCGCTGCTCGGTATCGTCGACACGAAAGCTCTGGATCGTCGCCACCACCACCACCACCGCGTGTTGCGCAAAGTCCTGCGGCGCGATCGTCGCCAGTTCGTCCAGGCTGCAGACCCGCACACCGGCGCCGCAGCCCTCGGCCAGCGCTTCATGGAACGAGTGGCCGGGGGTGGACAGCGCGCTCAGCGTCAGGCTGCGGATGGTGTCGCTGGGCACCAGCCATAGCGCCAGCGGTTGCGCCAGCGGTTGCGCCAGCGGTTGCGCCAGCGGTTGCGCCAGCGGCTGGGCCGGGCGCGACGGCCAGCCTCGCGCCAGGCGGCCCACCGCATGCGCACCGAGCAGCGTCTTGCCGCCGCCGGTGGGGATGCGCAGGCAGACGCAGGGCACGTCCCCAAAGGGCTCGGGTGGTAGCCGAAGCCGGTCTGGCGCTCGAACGCCGAGCGCGGGCCGGTCAGCGCGGCGGCCTGCAGGTGCTGGTCCAGCGCCTGCAGGGCCTGGTCCTGGTAGCGCTCGAGGGCGAAGGTGGGCATGGGGCGCGGGCCTTTCGCGGCATCAGCGCGGCACGGCGTGCGGCAGCTGCTTGAACGTGACGCCGGCCGACGCCAGCCGTGCCGGGCCCAGCAGGCAGGCCTCGCCGTAGACCACACGCGGGCCGTCGTGCGTGTGGTCGCGGCACAGCGCCGCCAGCACCGTGCCGGTCAGCACATTGCCGCCGGCCGGCCGGCGGTCGCCCAGGATGCCGTTGAACAGCAGGTGGTAGGCGGTGCCCTGGTGCGTGCCGAGCCAGGGGGAGCCGGGCTGCAACCCGTCCAGCGACTGGCCGGTCTCGCGCATCCACAGGAAGGCGGCCAGGTCGCCGAACCGCACTTCGGGATGGACCTCGCCGTCGGCATCGAACATAGGGGCGCCCAGTTGCAGGCAGCGGAAGCCGCCGCCGCCCGCTAGCCGACCGCAGCGCTGATGCCGCCTTGTTCGCCTTCGACCACCTTGCGCAGCCGCGGCAGGCAGTGCGGCAGCGAATGTTCAACCATCTCGATGCCGATCCAGCGCCGGCCCATCTTGTGCGCGACCGCCGCGGTGGTGCCGCTGCCGAGGATGCTGTCGAGGACGAGGTCGTTGGGGTTGGTCGCGATGTGCAGGATCCGTTGCAGCAACCTTTCAGGCTTGGGGGTGCCGAATAAGTCCTCGCGACCGAACACGCGCGTGATCTCCTGTTTCGCTTCGCGGCTATTGCCAACTTCTTCGTTCAACCAGATGGTGGTCGGAACAAGCTCGCCGAGCTCCGTTCAGCGCTTCGAGGTTGTCGCCGTGGATCAGCAGGTTGCCGCTGTCGACCGCGGCGTCGCCCACGATCGCAGGCGCCGCGCGATGCGGCCGCAGCACCCGGGTCGGTACCTGCTCGGCGATGCGGAAGGCGGCGTCGCGGTTCAGCCATTCGAGGGTGGGCATCCGTTGCGGGCCCCTGCCTCAGAGCCGCCCGCGGCGCACCGCGTCACGCAGCAGCGCATTGATGCGGGTCTGCCACCCGGGGCCGCTGGCCTTGAAGGCTTCGAGCACGTCGGCGTCGACGCGCATCGTCAACGCGGCCTTCGGACGCGCCAGGCGCGGCCGGCCGCGCAGCGGACGCAACTCGCCAAACTCCTCGTCGCTCAGTTCGACCGTGTCGGGATCGGCAGCAATGCCGGCGTTGATTGCGGCATCTTCTTCAGGGGTCGGGACGATGGTCCCGGGCTTAAGTTTGGGCATATCGCGCCACCTCTCTCGCGTTGGCCTTGCGCAGGCTGATGATGCGGCGCTCGTCGCCGCGGTCGGTGAACACCACGCAATACAGGCGCAAGCCGATGTAGCCGACGCCGACGGTACGGGCCTCGCCATAGTTGCGGCGCAGATCGGGACGGGCCCAGACAGTGTCCCACTCGATGGCGATCGCATCGGCCAGCGACACCCCGTGCTTGGCCAGATTGGCGGCATCCTTCACCGCGTCGAAGCTGATGTTGACGGCGAATTATTGCACGTACAAAAATGAAGGGCCGGCAGCGCCGACCCCTGTCTCGCCGCCGCCGCGGTAACGTTCAGGTCTTCAGCGCCACCAGCACCTCGTCGAGCATCTTCTTGGCGTCGCCGAACAGCATGCGGTTGTTGTCCTTGTAGAACAGCGGGTTGTCGACGCCGGCGTAGCCCGAGGCCATGCTGCGCTTCATCACGATCGAGGTCCTGGCCTTCCAGACTTCGAGCACCGGCATGCCGGCGATCGGGCTGGTCGGGTCGTCCTGCGCGGCCGGATTGACGATGTCGTTGGCGCCGATGACCATCGACACGTCGGTGTCGGGGAAGTCCTCGTTGATCTCGTCCATCTCCAGCACGATGTCGTAGGGCACCTTGGCCTCGGCCAGCAGCACGTTCATGTGGCCGGGCATGCGGCCAGCCACCGGGTGGATGCCGAAGCGCACGTTGACGCCCTTCTCGCGCAGCAGCTTGGTGATCTCGTACACCGTGTGCTGGGCCTGCGCCACTGCCATGCCGTAGCCCGGCACGATGATCACGTTCTTGGCCTCGCGCAGCATCTCGGCGGTTTCGGCCGCGCTGACCGACACCACCTCGCCGGCCGGCTGCTCGGCCGCGCCGCCGGCCGCGGCCGGCGCGCCGCCACCGGTGCCGAAGCCGCCGGCAATGACGCTGATGAAGTTGCGGTTCATCGCCCGGCACATGATGTAGCTGAGGATCGCGCCCGAGCTGCCGACCAGCGCACCGACCACGATCAGCAGGTCGTTGCTGAGCATGAAGCCGGTGGCCGCCGCGGCCCAGCCCGAGTAGCTGTTCAGCATCGACACCACCACCGGCATGTCGGCGCCGCCAATGGCCATGACCATGTGGATGCCGAAGAGCAGCGCGATCACCGTCATCACCAGCAGCGGCAGCATGCCGGCCTGGATGTCGTGTGCCTGCAGGAACACCCGGCCGAACCAGATGACGACCAGCAGGCCCAGCAGATTCAGCCAGTGGCGGCCGGGCAGCAGCAGCGGCTTGCCGCCGATCTTGCCCGACAGCTTGCCGAAGGCGACGATCGAGCCCGAGAAGGTGACGGCACCGATCAGGATGCCGATGTAGATCTCCATCTCGTGGATGGCCTTCTCAGCCCCGGTGAACTGCACCGAGGTGTCGATGTAGCTGGCAAAGCCCACCAGGCAGGCCGCCAGGCCGACCAGGCTGTGCATCAGCGCGACGAGCTCGGGCATCTGCGTCATCTGCACCTTCTTGGCGGCGATGAGGCCGACGGCCCCGCCGACGACCAGCGCGCCGACGATCCACGGGATGCCGGCCGCGGTGACGCGCGGGCCCAGGATCGTGGCCAGCACGGCGATGGCCATGCCGACCATGCCGAACAGGTTGCCGCGGCGGGCGGTCTCGGGGTGCGAGAGCCCGCCCAGGCTCAGGATGAAGAGGATGGTGGCGCCGATGTAGGCGACGGTGGCCAGGCTTGCGGTCATGTCCGTGTCCTCGTTCTTATTTGCGGAACATGGCCAGCATGCGTCGCGTCACCGCGAAGCCGCCGAACATGTTGACGGCCGTCAGCACCAGCGCCACGACAGCCAGGCCCAGGATCAGCGCGTTCGGCCGGTCGGCCGCACCGCTGGCGGTGAGCGGCGGCGCCACCTGCACCAGCGCGCCGATGGCGATGATCGAGCTGATGGCGTTGGTCACGCTCATCAGCGGCGTGTGCAGCGAAGGCGTGACGTTCCACACCACCATGTAGCCGACGAAGCAGGCCAGCACGAACACGGTGAAGTGCGCCAGGAAGCTGGCCGGCGCATAGTGGCCCACCAGCAGGAAGGCCACCGCGCCCAGCGCGAAGACGATGGCCAGCGTCTTGCCCGACATCGGTTCGGCGGCGCCGTGGCCGTGGCCCTTGGCCGCCGGCGCGGCCACCACCGCCTTGGGCTTGGGCGGCGCGGCCGGCAGCTTGGGCGGCGGCGCAGGCCAGGTGACGGCACCTTCCTTCAGCACCGTCAGGCCGCGGATCGCGTCGTCCTCGAAGTTGACGTTGACCACGCCGTCCTTGGTCTTGCACAGGTCCTCGGTCAGGCGCAGCAGGTTGTTCGAGTACAGCGTGGAACTCTGCTTGGCCAGCCGGCTGGCCAGGTCGGTGTAGCCGACGATGGTGACGCCGTGGCGCACCACGGCCTCCCCCGGCACGGTCAGTTCGCAGTTGCCGCCCTGCTCGGCCGCCATGTCGACGATCACGCTGCCGGGCTTCATGCTGGCCACCATCTCGGC
>JAEUOY010000142.1 GCA_016790515.1 Burkholderiaceae bacterium
AGTTCGTCCTGCCCCATCGGCAGCGGCTGGCCGGCGGCCACGCGCAGCTGCCATTCGACCAGGTCGAGCCCGGTGATCGCCTCGGTGACCGGGTGCTCGACCTGCAGCCGGGTGTTCATCTCCATGAAGTAGAAGCGCAGGTCGCCGTCGTCGACCTCCTCGGCGATGAACTCGACGGTGCCGGCGCCGACATAGCCGACCGCCGAAGCCGCGGCGACCGCGGCGGCGCCCATCTCGGCGCGGCGGTCGGCGGCCATGCCGGGCGCCGGCGCTTCCTCGAGCACCTTCTGGTGGCGGCGCTGCACCGAGCAGTCACGCTCGAACAGGTGCACGCAGTGGCCCAGGCTGTCGCCGAAGACCTGGATCTCGATGTGGCGCGGGCGCAGCACGTAGCGCTCGACCAGCACGTGGCGGTCGCCGAAGCTGGCCTGCGCCTCGCGCTGGCAGGAGGCCAGCGCGGCAGCGAAGTCTTCGGCGCGGTCGACCCGCCGCATGCCCTTGCCGCCGCCGCCGGCGCTGGCCTTGATCAACACCGGGTAGCCGATTCGCGCGGCCTGTTCGGCGAGGAAGGCCGGATCGTTGTCGTCGCCGTGGTAGCCGGGCACCAGCGGCACGCCGGCCTTCTCCATCAGCGCCTTGGCGGCCGACTTGCTGCCCATCGCGCGGATCGCCGACGGCGGCGGGCCGATGAAGACGATGCCGGCATCGGCGCAGGCCTGGGCGAAGGCGTCGTTCTCCGACAGGAAGCCGTAGCCCGGGTGCACCGCCTGCGCGCCGGTGGCCCGCGCGACCTCGAGGATGCGGTCGGCGCGCAGGTAGCTGTCGCGTGGCGCCGCACCGCCGATGGCCACCGCCTCGTCGCAGGCCATCACGTGGCGCGCGCCGGCATCGGCCTCGGAGTACACCGCGACGGTGCGGATGCCGAGCCGGCGGGCGGTGGCGGCGACCCGGCAGGCGATCTCACCCCGATTGGCGATCAGTATCTTCTTGAACATCGGAATACTCCGTCAGGCGGCGGCGCGGGTGCCGCCCAGTCGACTGCGCAGGTTGCGGATCAGGGATTTCAGGAACTTCAGCAGCAGCAGGGTCAGCACCACGCTGAGCCCCAGCACGGCGAGCAGTGCCGCGGCGAACCCCAGCGGGTGGGCGAGGGCCAGCCACAGCATCGCCGGCACCGCGGCATCACCGGCCAGCGAGGCGGCGACGTTGGAGAACGGCTCGGGCGAGGTGTTGATCGCCGCCCGTGTCGTGGCCTTGGCGACATGGCTGGTGGCCGCCAGCGTGCCGCCCAGCAGGCCGGCGACCATGGACCAGCTGGTGGGGTCGCCGCCGAACACCGCCGCCGCCAGCGCCACCCCGGCGGGGATGCGCACCAGCGTGTGCACCGCATCCCACAGCGAATCGAGGCCCGGGATCTTGTCGGCAACGAACTCCACCACCAGCATCAGGCCGGTCGCGCCCAGCATCCACGGGCTCTGCAGCAGCTGAAGTCCCGGCGGCAGCAGCACCCAGTCGAGTGCGCCGGCCAGGCCGGTGAAGAACACCACCGCGTAGAGCCGCACGCCGCTGGCCCAGCCCAATGCGGCGGCCAGCGCGATCAACTGGCTGGTGTCGAGCGCGACGGGGGGCGTCATCGGCAGTCCGCCATCGGGCTCACATCCGGAACACGCCGAACCTCGTCTCGGGGATCGGCGCGTTCAGGCTCGCCGACAGCCCGAGCGCCAGCACGCGGCGGGTGTCGGCCGGGTCGATCACACCGTCGTCCCACAGCCGGGCGCTGGCGTAGTACGGGTGGCCCTGGCGTTCGTACTGGTCGCGGATCGGCTGCTTGAAGGCCTCCTCCTCGGCCGCGCTCCACTGACCGCCGCGGCCCTCGATGCCGTCGCGCCGCACCGTGGCCAGCACGCTGGCGGCCTGTTCGCCGCCCATCACCGAGATGCGCGCGTTCGGCCACATCCACAGGAAGCGCGGCGAATAGGCGCGGCCGCACATGCCGTAGTTGCCGGCGCCGAAGCTGCCGCCGATGATCACCGTGAACTTCGGCACCGCGGCGCAGGCCACCGCGGTGACCATCTTGGCGCCGGCGCGGGCGATGCCCTCGTTCTCGTACTTGCGCCCGACCATGAAGCCGGTGATGTTCTGCAGGAACACCAGCGGGATCCGGCGCTGGCAGCACAGCTCGATGAAGTGCGCACCCTTGTTCGCGCTCTCGGCGAACAGGATGCCGTTGTTGGCGACGATGCCCACCGGCAGGCCCTCGATGTGGGCGAAGCCGCAGACCAGCGTGGCGCCGTAGCGCGCCTTGAACTCGTCGAAGGCGCTGTCGTCGACGACACGGGCGATGACCTCGCGCACGTCGAAGGGCTTGCGGGTGTCGGTCGGGATCACGCCGTGCAGTTCCTCGACCGGGTAGCGCGGCGGCTTCGGCGCCTGCAGCGCCAGCGGCTGCGGCTTGGTCCGGTTCAGCCGCGCCACCGCCTGGCGCGCCAGCGCCAGCGCATGCAGGTCGTTCTCGGCCAGGTGGTCGGCGACGCCCGACAGCCGCGTGTGCACGTCGCCGCCGCCCAGGTCCTCGGCCGACACCACCTCGCCGGTGGCCGCCTTCACCAGCGGCGGGCCGCCGAGGAAGATCGTGCCCTGGTTCTTCACGATGATGGTCTCGTCGCTCATCGCCGGCACGTAGGCGCCGCCGGCGGTGCACGAACCCATCACCACCGCGATCTGCGGGATGCCGGCGCCGCTGAGGTTGGCCTGGTTGTAGAAGATGCGGCCGAAATGGTCGCGGTCGGGGAAGACCTCGTCCTGGTTCGGCAGGTTGGCGCCGCCCGAATCGACCAAGTAGATGCAGGGCAGGTGGTTCTGCGCGGCGATCTCCTGCGCACGCAGGTGCTTCTTGACCGTCAGCGGGTAGTAGGTGCCGCCCTTCACGGTGGCGTCGTTGCAGACGATCAGGCATTCGATGCCGGCGACCCGGCCGATGCCGCAGATCAGTCCGGCGCAGGGCGCCGCGTCGCTGCCGTCCTTCTCGGGGTACAGGCCCAGCGCGGCCAGCGGCGCGATCTCGAGGAAGGGCGTGTCGGGGTCGAGCAGCCGCTCGACGCGCTCGCGCGGCAGCAGCTTGCCGCGGCCCAGGTGCTTGGCGCGGGCCTCGGGGCCGCCGCCCTCGGCGATCCCGGCCAGCCGGGCGTTGAGATCGTCCACCAGCGAGCGCATCGCAGCGGCATGGCCGCGGAAGGCTTCGGATCGGGCGTTGAGCTTGCTCTGCAGGTGGGCCATGCGGTCTCCGGCGCGGGATGGTTCTGGTGATCTCTGGTGAGCGACGGCGCCAGCTTAAACCGCCACGCCGATGGCGGGCCGCATTATCAATTGACGTTTACGTAAACGTCAATTGCGATCGACCACCCCGCCGGCGCCCACGGGCAACGAACTGGGGAGCCCGGGGCCGGCCCGGGTAGCCAGACGCCGCGATTGCATGACAATGACCTGGGTCAAAGGAGCCGTCAACACGCCATGGCCGTCGAGCGCGTCGTTCCGATCAAGGCCGGCGATGGCCGGGACCTGAACCTGGTGCACCTGCGCGGGCCGCGGCCGCCGACCCGGGGGCCGGTGCTGCTGGTGCACGGCGCCGGCGTGCGCGCCAACATCTTCCGCCCGCCGGTGTCGCTGCACTTCGTCGACGCGCTGCTCGACGCCGGCCACGATGTCTGGCTCGAGAACTGGCGCGCCAGCATCGACCTGGCGCCCTGCCGCTGGACGCTGGACCAGGCCGCGCTGCACGACCACCCCGCCGCGGTGCGCGCCGTGCTGGCCGAGACCGGCGCCCCGCGTCTGAAGGCGGTGATCCACTGCCAGGGCTCGACCAGCTTCACGATGGCCGCGCTGGCCGGGCTGCTGCCGCAGGTCAGCGACATCGTCAGCAACGCGGTGTCGCTGCACCCGATGGTCTGCACCGCCTCGCGCGTCAAGGGCCAGCTGGCCCTGCCGCTGGTCGGCCTGCTGACCGACCGGCTGAACCCGCAATGGGGCGAGGGCCGAGGCGACGGCGCCGGGCGCTGGCCGGCCCGGCTGTTGCGCGCGCTGGTCGAACTGACCCACCATGAGTGCGACAACGGCGTCTGCAGGTTCTCGAGCTTCACCTACGGCACCGGCTTTCCGGTGCTGTGGCGGCACGAGAACCTCAGCGAAGCCACCCACGACTGGCTGCGCGACGAGTTCGCCGAGGTGCCGCTGAGCTTCTTCCGCCAGATGGCGCGCTGCCTGCAGGCCGGCCACCTGGTGCGCCACGAACCGCTGCCGGGGCTGCCGGCCGATTTCGCCGCGCAGCCGCCGCGCTGCGATGCCCGCTTCACCTTCGTCGCCGGCCGCCGCAACGACTGCTTCCAGTGGCAGGGCCAGCGGGCCAGCTTCGAATGGTTCGATCGTCACCAGCCAGGACGCCACGCCTTCCATCGGTTCGAGGACTATGGCCACCTCGACGTCTTCCTCGGCCAGAACGCCGCCCGCGACACCTTTCCGGTGATGCTGGCGGCGCTGGCCTGATCGCCGCCCCTTTCCCCCCTCTCGCCACCCAGGAGCCCGACCATGACCGCTTCGATCAAGGACGACCACACCGGCATCACCTTCCGCGAGACCATGGCCGGCGGCTTCGCGCTGGGCACCACCGACCCCGAGGCCGGCGCGAAGAGCCCCGATCAGCTGGCGATGCACGCCACCATCCACATCCACGACATCGACGCCTTCATCGCCGACCCGCAGCACAAGGCCGAACTGACCGGCACGATCGACTTCGCGCCGCTGGGCTCGGGGCTGGTGGCCGACAGCGGCGTGTTCGGCCTGTTCAGCCCCAGCGGCAACCCCGAGCTGACCTACATGGTCTACGAGCTCGGCTTCGCCCATGGCGGCCAGCGCCACTACCTGGCCGGCAAGAAGCATGTCAAGCTCGGCAGCCCGCTGCGGATGTGGGGCGAGACCACGACGCTGTACACCACGCTGCACCAGGGCCCCGATGCCAGCGGCAAGGTGCTGGGCGCCGGCGTGCTGACGCTGGGTGTCGTCGCGCTGTTCAAGTTGCTCGGGACGCTGGAGGCCACCGACAGCGACAGCCTGCTCGAATCGGCCACCGCCAAGGCCAAGTTCTTCAAGTTCTTCAGCAGCGAACTGACACGCACCTACGTGACCCAGCAACCCGACACCTGAGGCGGTGCCCCCACCGCAGCGACCGCCAGAACGACAAGAGGGAACCCCATGGCCAAGTTCGACCACGACGCGATCGTCATCGGCAGCGGTTTCGGCGGCGCCGTCTCGGCCTGCCGGCTGGCCGAGGCCGGCATGAAGGTGCTGGTGCTCGAACGCGGCCGGCGCTGGACCCCCGAGACCTACCCGCGCAATCCCGACGACCCCTGGCTCTGGAACCAGGACCAGCCGCAGCTGTTCAACGGCTGGGCCGACCTGCGCACCTTCTCCGACATGTGGGTGGCCGCCGGCGCCGGCGTCGGCGGCGGCTCGCTGATCTACGCCAACGTCTCGGTCGAGGCCAGGCCCGAGGTCTTCGACGGCCGCTGGCCGCAGGGCCTGACCCACGCCGCGCTGAAGCCCTACTACGACCGCGTCGCGCAGATGATGGATTTGTCGACCATCCCCGACAACCAGCTCACCGCCCGCTACTGGCTGATGAAGGAAGGCGCCGAGAAATTGGGCTGGGGCGAGCGCTTCCACAAGGTGCCGCTGGCCGTCAGCTTCGACCCCGCATTCGACCCCGAGCGCGCGCCGGCGCGCGCCGACAGCCACAGCAAGCCCTTCACCAACCGCCACGGCGTGCCGCAGGGCACCTGCGTGCACTGCGGCAACTGCGACATCGGCTGCCAGGTCAAGGCCAAGAACACGCTCGACCTGAACTACCTGGCGGTGGCCGAGCAGCACCGGTGCGAGATCCGGCCGTTGCACCTGGTGACGAAGATCGAGCCGCTGGGCAGCGGGGAACACGGCGGGCAAGGCAGCGGCTACCGCGTGCACTTCGACCACCTCGACGGCGGCCAGCGCCGCGCCGGCAGCGCCAGCGCAGTGCGGGTGATCGTGGCCGCCGGCTCGATCGGCAGCACCGAGCTGCTGCTGCGCAGCCGCGACCAGTACCGCACGCTGCCGAAGCTGTCGGGCCGGCTCGGCAAGGGCTGGGCCTTCAACGGCGACTTCGTCACCCCCAGCTTCCACAAGGGGCGCAAGGTCTCGCCGTCGCACGGGCCGACGATCTCCAGCGCGATCGACCTGCTCGACGGCGTCTACAAGAACCAGGCGCTGTTCATCGAGGACGGCGGCGTGCCCAACCTGGCCGGCGAGTTCATCCGCCAGCGGCTGAAGAGCCTGCCCGGCGGCAAGCTGCGCAAGCTGTGGCAGGAACTGGGCTCGCATGCCGACGTGCAGGACCCGCTGAGCAACATGATGCCGTGGTTCGGCCAGGCGGTGGACGCCGCCGACGGCGAGCTCTACCTCGGCCGGCTCTGGTACATGCCCTGGCGCCGCACGCTGAAGATGAACTGGGACTACCGCGCCAGCGAGGCGACGGTCAACGCGATGGTCGAGGTGCACGAGAAGCTGTCCGCGGCCACCGGCGGCACGCCCTTCGTGCCGCCGACCTGGACGATCGCCAGGAACCTGATCACGCCGCACCCGCTGGGCGGCTGCAACATGGCCGACAGCGCCGACCGGGGCGTGGTCGACGGCCATGGCCAGGTCTTCGGCTACCCCGGCCTGCACGTGATGGACGGCGCCACGCTGCCGCGCGCGATCGGGCTGAACCCCTCGCGCACGATCGCCGCGCTGGCCGAACGCGGAGCCGAACACATCGTGCGGCACGCCTGATCCCGTGCCGGCCGCGGCGCCGGCCTATTTCTGCCAGGCCACGCCGTCCTCGTTGAGGATCGCGTCCAGCGGCACGTCGTGCGGCTCGGGCTCCAGCCAGGGGATGTAGCCGTGCGCATAGCCCACCCCGACGGTGAAGGGCCGCGGCTGCAAGGCCGCCAAGGTGCGGTCGTAGAAGCCGCCGCCATAGCCCAGCCGGGTGCCGTTCGGCCCATAGCCGACACAGGGCACCAGCAGCATCTGCGGCTCGAATTCGGCCGTGTCCTTGGGCTTGGGGATGCCGAAGGCGTCGTCTTCCATCGGGCAGCCCGGGTACCAGACGTGGAAGCGCAGCTGCTTGGTGTCGCGGTCGATCACCGGCAGGCCGATGCGCCGCTGCTCGCCGCCCTCGCTCCAGCGGTACAGCGCCGGCAGCGCGTCGAACTCGCCCTTGATCGCCCAGTAGGCCCCGACCGAGGTCTCGCTGCGCCCCACCAGCCAGACCCGCAGCACCTGCTGCAGGTGCACCGCGCGCTGGTGGCGGTCGACCATCGCCAGGCGCTCGGCCTGCAGCGCGCGGCGCAGCTCCTTCTTGTCGCGCGAGGGTTCGAAGCTGAAGCGGTAGGTGGAGCTCATGCGCCGATTGTCGGCGAGCACAGCCGCGCCCGGAGCGCCGCAGGGCGGCTTTGCTGCCTACACTGCGCACCATGGCGGTCGACCCGAGCCTCGTCGCGCATTGCCTGGAGCTGCTGTCCGTGCTGGGGCCGGCACGCTCGCGGCGCATGTTCGGCGGCCAGGGGCTCTATGTCGGCGAGCACTTCGTCGCGCTGATCGCCGACGACACGCTCTACCTGAAGGCCGACGAACTGGCCCGCCCGGCCTTCGAGGCCGCCGGCTGCCGCCCGTTCAGCTACAACGCAGCCGGCGGCCGGCGCGCGGTGATGGCCTACTGGAGCGCGCCCGACGAGGCGATGGAGTCGCCGGCGCAGATGCGGCCCTGGGCCCGGCAGGCCCTGGAGTCGGCGCTGCGCGCCGCCGCGGCCAGGCGCACCGCCGTGCCGCGCAAGGCTGCCGCCAGGGCGCGCCAGACCGCCGCCACCGGCGACGCACCGGCCGGGCGCAGCCCCGGCGCCGCCTCGACCCGCCCGAGGCGCGCCAAGGCCTGAGCGTCGCCGGCCTGGGCCCAGTGCAGGCCCACCGCCTGCCCGGCGCGCCACGGCTCGGCGACCAGTTCGTCGCCGCGACCGAGGTACAGCGCGTCGTGACCCGACAGCACATGGTCGACCCCTTCGCCGCCGCGCGTGATCCACGCCCGGCCGCCCTCGACCCAGAGCCAGCCGGCACGGTCGGACTGCAGCCGCAGTGCACCGGCCAGGCGCAGCTGGCGCGGCGTGCCGCCGAGTTGCTGAAACGCCGCAGACTGATGACTGAATCTCATGGATGCTCCTTCGCGCCCGGAGCCTTCGAGAGGCCGGCCGCACCAAGGTTGACGAGGCCTTGATGATCGGTGAAAACCCGGGCATGATCCAATGCTGGAAATGCTCTCTATTGATGAGCTGATGACATGAATCCAGTGAGCCGGCGGCCGCTTGCGCTCGATGGCCTGCGCGCCTTCGAGGCGGTGGCGCGCCGGCTGTCGTTCAGCGGCGCGGCCGAAGAGCTGTTCGTCACCCAGTCGGCGGTCAGCCGGCAGATCAAGTCGCTGGAGGGCGAACTCGGCGCGCCGCTGTTCAACCGCGGCACGCGCAGGGTCGAGCTGACGACGGCCGGCGAGATGCTGCGCCATGCGGTGCTGCCGGCGCTCGAGGGCATCGACCGCAGCGTGCGGCAGATCCGCGTCGCGCAGGGCCGCCGCGGCGTCAGCCTGTCGACCTTCGCCAGCTTCGCGACGCTGTGGCTGATGCCGCGGCTGGCCGCTTTCCAGCAGCAGCACCCCGACATCGACATCCGACTGTCGGCCACCGACGTGCGCGCCGAGATGGACGACCCTGAGCTCGACCTGGTGCTGCGCTACGACATCGAGGCCAACCTGCCGCCCGGCGCCGAGCCGATGTTCGGCGAGGTGCTGACGCCGGTGGCCAGCCCCTGGCTGCTGCAGCAGGCCGCCAGCGGCCAGGCCGCGCCGCTGGCGCGGCCGCAGGACCTGGCCGGCCATGCGCTGCTCGACGAGGACGACCACCGCCCCAGCGCCGAATACCTGACCTGGCGGCGCTGGCTGCGGCAGATGGGCCAGCCCGGGCTCGAACCGCGGCGCTGGATCTACCTGAACTACACCCACCAGCAGGTGCAGGGCGCGCTGGCCGGCCAGGGTGTCGCGCTGGCCCGCATGGCGCTGGTGCACGACCAGATCAGCCGCGGCGAGCTGGTCGAACCCTTCGGCACCGCCGGCCGCATCGGCGCGCCGGCGGCGTTCTGGCTGATTCCGCTGCCCGGCGCGCGGCTGCGGCCCGAGCTGCGCGCCTTCCTCGACTGGGTGCGCGCCGAGGCGGCGATCACCCGCGCCGCGCTCGGCGAGGTGCCGCCCGTCGATGCGCCGGTGAGAGCGTGGTGATGCGCGACGATCGGCCACCGGCTGCGCGATGCGGCCGCCTCTCGGCCCCAGCTTGGCCCTAGCATCGACGCCTTCACCAACGCTTTCGGAGGCCGCCCGCGATGCTCGAGCTCTACATCGGCAACAAGAACTACTCGTCGTGGTCGATGCGGCCCTGGGTGCTGCTGCGCCACTTCGGGATCCCGTTCAAGGAAGTGATGCTGCGCTTCGACGGCTTCGAGCCGGGCTCGGCGTTCAAGCAGGCGGCGTCGCAGCTCGCGCCGACGGCCAAGGTGCCGGTGCTGGTGCATGGCGACCTGGTGGTCTGGGACACGCTGGCGATCGCCGAGTACCTGGCCGAGTACGCCGACGAGCACTTCCCCGAGCATGCGCTGTGGCCGCGCAACCAGGCCGCGCGGGCCCGCGCACGCAGCCTGTGCGCCGAGATGCATGCCGGATTCGGCGCGCTGCGCCAGGCCTGCCCGATGAACGTCGAGGCCGCGCTGCCCGAGGTCGGCGCAAGGGTGCTGGCCGAGCAGCCGGCGGTAGCCGCCGACCTGGCGCGCATCGTCGCGATGTGGTCCGGCGCGCTGGCGGCCAGCGGCGGGCCCTTCCTGTTCGGCGGCTTCACGATCGCCGACGCCTATTACGCGCCGGTGGTGGCCCGGCTGCGCAGCTACGCACTGCCGGTGCCGCCCGCGGTCGGCGGCTATCTCGACCGGGTGTGGGCCAGCCCCGGCGTCGCCGCCTGGGTGGCGGACGCGCTGGCCGAGCACGATTTCCTCGCCTTCGAGGAGCCCTACCGCCAGCACCGTTGACCTGGCGCCGATGCACGATGGGGCCCTGCGTTACATTGATCCGGGTGGCGCCGCCGCGCGCACCTGGCGACCCTGCACCCGTTCCTGCACCGGGCGCCCTGCCCCGATGACCGCCCCGATGACCGGCTTGAATCCCCTGCTCCGTACCCCGCTGCTGGCGGCCCTGGTCGCGCTGGCTGCCGCAGCGCTGCCGCAGCGCGCCGCCGCCCAGGCCAGCCCGCTGGACGGCATGGTGGTCGAGGCCCGCGAGGCCGCCCGCAAGCGCGACCGCGCCGCACTGGCCGCGGCGCGCGCGGCGATGCAGGCCGGCCAGCACCCGCTGACGCCCTGGGTCGAGTACTGGGACTTGAGCAGCCGGCTCGGCGAGGCCCAGGTCGCCGAGGTCGAGGCCTTCTACGAGCGCTGGGCCGGCAGCTATGTCGAGGACCGGCTGCGCAACGACTGGCTGAAGGAACTGGGCCGCCGCCGCGACTGGGCGGCGCTGGCGAAGGACTACCCGCGCTTCCGGATGAACGACGACCGCGAGGTCAGCTGCTGGTGGCTGTTCACCGAGCACCTGGCCGGCAAGGACGTCACCGATGCGGCGCGCGCCGCCTGGTGGGCGCAGCGCGACAACGACGACGGCTGCAACCTGCTGGCCACCGCGATGGTCGACTCGAAGCGCTTCAGCGCCGACGATGTCTACCGCAAGGCGCTGCTGTCGGTCGAGGCGCAGCGGCCCGGCGCGGCCAAGACCGCGCTGGGGCTGCTGCCGAACGTCGCCAGCCGCGACGGCGCCGAGGCGATCGACAACCCGGCGCGCTACCTCAAGCGCCGCCTGCTCGGCCCGTCGCACGCCGCGCAGGAGCTGCGTCTGCTGGCGGTGGTGCGGCTGGCCGGCAGCGATGTCGATGCGGCGGTCGCCGAGATGTCGCCCAACGACCTGCTGCTGCGCCCGGCGCAGGCGGCCTGGGGCTGGGCCACGATCGGCCGCCAGGCGGCGGTCAAGCTGTCGGCCGACGCCGCCGGCCACTACCGGCGTGCGCTCGGCCTGCTGCCGCAGCCCGGCGTGCGCGAACTGCTGCGCCACGCCGACGGCTCGCGCACGCCGGGCTGGACCGACGAGACGCTGGCCTGGGGCGTGCGTGCCACCTTGCGCAGCGCGCCGCCGGCGCAGCGCTGGCCGCAGGTGCTGCGGCTGGTCGACGCGATGAGCGCCACCGAGCAGCGCGACCCGGCCTGGACCTACTGGCGCGCCCGCGCGCTGGCGGCGACCGCCCGCGAGGGCGCCGAGGGCGACGCCCAGCGCGCCGAGGCGCGGCGCCAGCTGGAGGCCATCGCCGGCTCGCTGAGCTTCTACGCCAAGCTGGCGGCCGAGGACCTGGGCCAGCCCGCCGCGCTGCCGCCGGCCCCGGCGCCGCTGTCGGCGGCCGAGCGCCAGGCCGCGGCCACGCACCCCGGCCTGGGCCGCGCGATGCAGCTGGTGCAGCTGAACCTGCGCGACGAGGCCCGGCGCGAGTGGAACTTCTCGCTGCGCGGCATGGGCGACCGCGAACTGCTGGCCGCCGCCCAGCTGGCCTGCGACCGCAGCGACTGGCAGCTGTGCATCAACACCGCCGAGCGCACCCGCGGCGAGTTCGACACCCGGCTGCGCTACCCGATGCCGTTCGCCGAGGACATCACCGACGCGGCCAAGGCCGCCGGGCTCGAACCGGCGCTGGTCTTCGGCCTGATCCGCCAGGAAACCCGCTTCATGCCGCAGCTGAAGTCCAGCGTCGGCGCCGCCGGGCTGATGCAGGTGATGCCGTCCACCGCCCGGTACGTGGCCAAGAAGATCGGCCTGCCGTGGACCAACCCGGCGCTGATCAGCGACCCGGCGACCAACCTGAAACTGGGCACCGCCTACCTGAAGATGGTGCTCGACGACCTCGGCGGCTCGCAGCCGATGGCCGCCGCGGCCTACAACGCCGGGCCGGGCCGGCCGCGCCGCTGGCGCGAGGGCCCGACGGTCGAGACCGCCGTGTGGGCCGAGAACATCCCGTTCAACGAGACCCGCGACTACGTCAAGAAGGTGATGTCGAACGCCGCGGTCTATGCCTCGCTGCTCGACGACCGCCAGCCGCCGCAGCTGCGCGCCCGGCTCGGTGCGAGCATCGGCCCGCGCGAGGCCAACGGCAACAGCCCCAACACCGAACTGCCATGAAGCGCATCGTCATCACCGGCGGCACCGGCTTCGTCGGCCGCAGCATCTGCGAGCACCTGGTCGAGCACGACGCCGGCTGCCGGCTGGTGGTGCCGACGCGCCGGCTGGCCGGCAGCCACCCGCTGCAGGTGCTGCCCACGGTCGACCTGGTGCAGGCCGACGTGCACGATGCCAAGGCCATCACCCCGCTGCTCGAAGGCGCCGATGCGCTGGTTCAGCTGGTGGCCATCCTGCACGGCAGCGCCGAGGACTTCGACCGCGTGCACGTGCAGTTGCAGCGCACGCTGGCCGCCGCCTGCACCGCCGCCGGGGTGCGCCGGGTGGTGCAGGTCAGCGCGCTGGCCGTGGGCCCGCAGGCGCCGTCGAACTACCTGCGCAGCAAGGCCGCCGGCGAGGCGGTCTGGCAGGCTTGGGGCCGGAGCAGCGGCGGCGCGCTGACGGTCCTGCGGCCGTCGGTGATCTTCGGTGCCGAGGACCGCTTCACCAACCTGTTCGCCAGGCTGCAGCGGCTGTTCCCGGTGCTGCCGCTGGCCGGCAGCGGCGCGAAGTTCCAGCCGGTGTGGGTCGGCGACGTGGCGCAGGCGGTGGTCGAGAGCCTGGCCGGCGGCCACGCGGCCGGCCCGGTGATCGAATGTGCCGGGCCCGATGTGATGACGCTCGAGCAGATCGTGCAGCGCGTCGGCGCGATGGCCGGCTGCCGGCGACCGGTGCTGCCATTGCCCGAGGCCGCCGGGATGCTGCAGGCCGCGGCGATGGGCGTGCTGCCGGGCGAGCCGCTGATGTCGCGCGACAACGTGCTGAGCATGCGCGTGCCCAGCGTGGCCGGCGGCACGCTGCCGGGGCTGGCCGCGCTGGGCATCGATCCGGCGCCGCTGGAGATCCTGGCCGGGCACTTCAGCCCGGCCGACCCGCGCCGGCGATGAAGGCCTACCAGGTCGGTGGCGCGGTGCGCGACCGGCTGCTGGGCCGGCAGGACGCCCGCCGGAGCGGCGACCGCGACTGGGTGGTGGTCGGCAGCACGCCCGAGGCGATGGTCGAGGCCGGCTTCACGCCGGTGGGCCGCGACTTCCCGGTCTTCCTGCACCCGCAGACCCGCGAGGAATACGCGCTGGCGCGCACCGAGCGCAAGAGCGGCCGCGGCTACCAGGGCTTCACGGTGATGGCCTCGCCCGAGGTGACGCTCGAACAGGACCTGGCGCGCCGCGACCTGACGATCAACGCGATCGCCGAAGACCCGGACACCGGTGCGCTGGTCGACCCCTTCGACGGCCGGCGCGACCTGCGACTGAAAGTGCTGCGCCATGTCGGCCCGGCCTTCGTCGAGGACCCGGTGCGGCTGCTGCGGCTGGCGCGGCTGGCGGCGCGCTTCGCCGACTTCAGCGTCGCGCCCGAGACCGAGGCGCTGCTCGCGCAGATGGTCGACAGCGGCGAGATCGACGCCCTGGTGCCCGAGCGGGTGTGGCAGGAGCTGTCGCGCGGGCTGATGGAAGACCGGCCCGACCGCATGTTCGAGCTGCTGCGCCGCTGCGGCGCGCTGAAGCGCCTGCTGCCGGAGGTCGACCGGCTGTGGGGCGTGCCGCAACCGGCGCAGCACCACCCCGAGATCGACACCGGCGTGCACCTGATGATGGTGCTGGTCGCCGCGGCGCGGCTCGACGCACCGCTGCCGGTGCGCTACGCCTGCCTGTGCCACGACCTGGGCAAGGGCACGACGGACCCGGCCGACTGGCCGCGCCACGTCGCGCACGAGGCGCGCAGCGTGAAGCTCGCGCGCCGGGTCGGCGAGCGCTGGCGGGTGCCTGGCGACTGCCGCGAACTGGCCGAGGTCGTCGCCCGCGAACACGGCAACATCCACCGCAGCAGCGGCTTCGACGCCGGCGCCGTGATGCGCCTGCTCGAACGCTGCGACGCGCTGCGCCGGCCGCAGCGCTTCCAGGAGCTGCTGCTGGCCTGCGAATGCGACGCCCGCGGCCGGCTGGGGCTCGAACAAGCGCCCTACCCGCAGCGGCCCCGGCTGGCCGCGGCGCTGGCGGCGGCGCTGGCCGCGCCGGCGCAGGCGGTGGCCGAGCAGGCCGCGGCCGACGGGCTGGCCGGGCCGGCGATCGGCGGGCGGGTGCGCGAGGCCCGGGTCGCGGCGATCGCCGCGCAGCTGGCCAGCGCTTGAAAGCGCCGCGACGATCGGTCACGATGCCGGCGATGCGGCGCCCGCCGGCGCCCCGCCGAAGAAGGTACGCCATGCAACTGGCCGAAGGCATCCAGCGCCACGGTTTCCGCAAGTGGTACGAGCGCCAGCTGCTGCGCAGCCATGCCCACCTGGTGCTGACGCTGTTCAGCGTGCTCGGCCTGATGGGCGCGCTGGAGGCGGCGAGCCGCTTCCACACCTGGCAGGACCAGCTGACCGACGCGCTGGCTTTGCTGGCCAGCGCCGGCATCGGCCTGTGGTCGCTGCGCCGCTACCTGTACCTGCTCAGCCACGCCGAGTACGTGGCCAACCAGGCCCGCTGCCCGGCCTGCGCCACCTATGGCCGCTTCACGCTGGTCGGTGCGCCGAGCGCCGAGCCGCCGGTCAGGGTCTGCTGCCGGCAGTGCCAGCATCGCTGGAGCATCGATGCCTGAGTTCAGAACCAGTGCGCGAGCAGCATCGCCAGGAAGCTGAGCACCAGGCTGGACGCCAGCGGCACGTGGAACTCGCGGCCGGCGAAGCGCAGCGTGAAATCGCCCGGCAGCCGGCCCAGGCCCAGCTTCAGCAGCACGCCGCGCAGGCCGCCGAACAGCAGCAGCGCGAGGAAGAAGACGATCAGCCAGCGCATGGACGGTCGATCAGAGCCGATGTGTCCGGTCACCCTGGGCGAAGCCCAGCGGCTCGAAGGCCACGCCGCGGGCGAACGCGATGACCTTGAACAGCTCACCCATCTCGTGCTCGTTGACCAGCTTCTGCACCATCGCCCGCTGTGCCGGCGTCGCGCCGTCGAGCATTGCCAGCAGCCCGCAGTTGAGCAGGAAGCGCGCCTGCGAGGTGTAGCCGATCACCTCCAGCCCGGCGTCCTGGCCGGCCAGCGCGATGCCGGTGAAGTCGACATGCGCAGTGATGTCCTTGGCCCCGACCTCGACCAGCGGGTCGGCGTCGGCACGGTGCGCCCGGTGGCACATCAGCGTGCCGCCATGGCGCTGCGGCAGGTAGTACTCGGCCTCGGGAAAGCCGTAGTCGATGAAGATCGCGACGCCGCGCGTCAGCAGGCCGGCGACGGTGCGCACGAAGGCCTCGGCCTGCGGGTGGATCTCGGTCACCGTGCCGGGCACGAAGGCGGCGTCCACCGGCGGACGCAGCGCGGTCGGGCGGTCGGCGAAGACGAAGCGCTCGCCGGCCAGCGCGACGCCGCGCTCGAACCACTGCCCGCCGTCGAAATGCAGCAGCTGCACCGGCATCGCGTCGAGCACCTCGTTGCCCAGCACCACCCCGTCGAAGGACCCGGGCAGCGCATCGAGCCAGCGCACGCGGGAGCCAAGAGCGGCCAGCCGCGCCTGCTGGCGCTGGCGCAGCGTGCCCGACAGGTCGACGATCAGGTACTCGCTGACGGCCTCGCCCAGTTCGGCCAGCAGCGACGCGGCCAGCGCGCCCGAGCCGGCGCCGAACTCCATCACCCGGGTGCTGCCGCTGGCCGCCAGCGCCTGCGCCACCTGGGCCGCCAGCGCGCGGCCGAACAGCGGCGACATCTCGGGCGCGGTGACGAAATCGCTGCCCGTGGACGGCATCGCGCCGAACAGCTGGCGGCCGCTGGCGTAATAGCCCAGGCCGGGCGCGTACAGCGCCAGCGCCATGAAGCGGTCGAACGCCAGCCAGCCGCCCTGCCCGGCAATGGCCTCGCGCACCAGCGCTTCGAGCGCGCTGGCTACACTGCCGGGTTGTCCCGCGGCGTCGCGGGACGCTTCGTCGGATGCTCGCACCATCGTCCGGATTGTAGGAAGCATGGCCTCCCCCCCTCCCTTGTCGCCACCGCAGCGGCCGGTCGCGCTGGTCACCGGCGCGGCGCGGCGCATCGGCCGCGCGATCACGCTGCACCTGGCCGGCCATGGCTGGGACCTGGTGCTGCACCACCGCGGCACGCCGGCCGGCCACGACGCGGCGCAGGCCACCGCCGCCGAGGCCCGCAAGCGGGGCGCCCGGGCCTGGACCGTGGCGGCCGACCTGGCCGACGAAGCCGCCTGCGATCGCCTGGTCGACGCCGCGGTGGCCGGCGCCGGCCGCCTGGACGCGGTGGTCAACAACGCCTCGCACTTCGAATACGACGGCGTCGCCGACTTCTCGGCCGCCGCGATGGACCGCCACTGGCGCGCCAACACCGCCGCGCCGGTGCTGCTGGCGCGCTCGCTGCACGCCCACCTGGCTTCGCGCGACGCGCGCGGCTGCGTCGTCAACCTGCTCGACCAGAAGCTGGCCAACCCGAACCCCGACTACTTCTCGTACACGCTGAGCAAGGCCGCGCTGGCCGAGGCCACCGTGATGCTGGCGCAGGCGCTGGCGCCGCGGCTGCGGGTCTGCGGCGTCTCGCCGGGCGTCACGCTGCTGTCGGGGCCGATGGACGAGGCCGAGTTCGCCGCGGCGCACCGGCTGACGCCGCTCGAGCGCTCGTCGACGCCCGAGGACATCGCCGGCGCGGTGCGTTTCCTGCTCGAAGCGCCGGCGATCACCGGCCACACCCTGCTGGTCGACGGCGGCCAGCACCTGCTGGGCCAGCCGCGCGACGTGCTGTTCCTGGCCCAGCGGCAGCTCGCCGCCGCCACCAAGGATTGACATGCAAAGCCTGCTCACCAACCCCAGCCTGATGGACTGTCGGCGGCTGTTCCTGCGCGACTACGAGGTCTGGATCAACATCGGCGTGCACGACTTCGAGAAGAAGGGCGAGCAGCGGGTCAAGATCAACGTCGACCTGTACGTGCCGCTGGCGCTGTCGACGCCTACCCGGGACAAGCTGGCCGAGGTGCTGGACTACGACTTCATCCGCCGCTCGATCGCCGAGCGGGTGGCGCGCGGCCACATCCACCTGCAGGAGACGCTGGCCGACGACGTGCTGCGGCTGATGCTGGCCCACCCGCAGGTGCGCGCCGCCCGCGTGGCGACCGAGAAGCCCGACGTCTACCCCGACTGCGACGCGGTCGGCTGCGAGGTGTTCGGCATGAAGGAAGCCAGCGCATGAACGATCTCGCCGCCGGCGCCAGGGAGCGCAAGCACGCCTTCGAGATGAACAAGCTCGGCAAGCGCCTGCACCGGCTGACGGGCCAGGCGATCGTCGACTTCAACATGATCGAGGACGGCGACCACGTGATGGTCTGCCTGTCCGGCGGCAAGGACAGCTACGGCCTGCTCGACATCCTGATGGGCCTGCAGCGGCGTGCGCCGGTGAGCTTCACGCTGGTCGCGGTCAACCTCGACCAGAAGCAGCCGGGCTTCCCTGCGCATGTGCTGCCCGAGTACCTGAAGGGCCTGGACATCCCGTTCCACATCGAGGACCAGGACACCTACAGCATCGTCAAGAAGCTGGTGCCCGAAGGCAGGACGATGTGCAGCCTGTGCTCGCGGCTGCGCCGCGGCATCCTCTACCGGGTGGCCGGCGAACTGGGCGCGACCAAGATCGCGCTGGGCCACCACCGCGACGACATCGTCGTGACGATGCTGATGAACATGTTCTTCGGCAGCCGGCTCAAGGGCATGCCGCCCAAGCTGGTCAGCGACGACGGCCGCCACACGGTGATCCGCCCGCTGGCCTACGTGGCCGAGAAGGACCTGGCCGCCTGGGCCGAGCACCGCCGCTTCCCGATCATTCCCTGCACGCTGTGCGGCAGCCAGGACAACCTGCAGCGGGTGCAGGTCAAGAAGATGATCCACGACTGGGAGCGCCAGTACCCCGGCCGCATCGACAACATGGCCAGCGCGATGGGCAACATCACGCTGTCGCACATGATGGACCGCAAGCTGTTCCCGTTCACGACGATCAGGCCCGGCGGCCGCGCCGACCCGGCCGGCGACAAGGCCTTCGACGAGGACGACGAGGGCTGCGCCAGCCCCACCGCGCCCGCCGGGCCCCAGCCGGTGCAGTGGCTGCGCGAGCGCGGCTGATCCGGTGCCGAGTCAGTGCTTTGCCGCCTTGGCCGCGGCCGGCGCGTCCTCGGCGTCGTCGGCGGCGTCGGCGTCGACCGGCTTCGCGGTCTTGGCGGGCTTCGGCGGCTCGGGCGGGATCACCGGCGGCACCGCTTCGAGCTTGTTCTCGAGCATGTACTCGTTCATCTCGCGCCAGCCGGCGTAGACCGCGGCCTTCTCGGCCTTCTTGTTGAGCGTGTAGCAGTCCTCGATCGCGCGGCCGGCGTGGCGGCAGGCGCCGCCGATCGCCTTGCTGTCGGCTTCGCGGCGGGCGCTGGCGGTGGCCGGCGACTCGATGCCCAGCTGGTCGCAGCCGGCGAGCGCCAGGCAGGTCAGGAACAGGGCGAAGGGACGGCACATGGACGGCTTATCGGCCACCGCGCCGCCCGACTTGAGCGGGGTCGCCAGGCGCCGCGCGAATCCACCGCGGGCGCGCGTCAGGCGCCGCGCGAATCCTCCGTGGGCGCGCGTCAGGCGCCGCGCGAATCCTCCGTGGGCGCGCGTCAGGCGCCGCGCGCCATGGCCATCAGCTTCTCGATCCGCTCCTCGGTCGACGGGTGGGTCGAGAACAGGCCGCGCAAGCCCCCGCCGGACAGCGGGTTCATGATCATCATCTGCGCGGTCTCGGGGTGGCGTTCGGCCGCCGGCAGCGGGATGCCCTGGGCGTAGCGGTGGATCTTGTCGAGCGCCGACGCCAGCGCCGCCGGGTCGCCCGAGATTTCGGCACCGCCGCGGTCGGCCTCGAACTCGCGGGCGCGGCTGATCGCCATCTGGATCAGGCTGGCCGCCAGCGGCGCCAGGATCGCCACCGCGATGCCGGCGATCGGGTTGGCCGGCCGGCCCTCGCTGTCGCGGCCGCCGAACATCATGCCGAAATTGGCCAGCATGCCGATCGCACCGGCCATCGTCGCGCTGATCGTCGAGATCAGGATGTCGCGGTGCTTCACGTGGGCCAGCTCATGGGCCATCACGCCGCGCAGCTCGCGCGCGCTGAGCACGCGGATGATGCCGGTGGTGGCGGCCACCGCGGCGTGCTCGGGGTTGCGGCCGGTGGCGAAGGCGTTCGGCGCGTCCTCGTCGATCAGGTAGACCTTGGGGCAGGGGATGCCGGCCTTCTGCGCCAGTTCGCGCACCATGCCGACGAACTGCGGCGCGGTGCTGTCGTCGACCTCGTGCGCCTTGTACATCTTCAGCACGATCTTGTCGGAGAACCAGTAGCTGAAGAAATTCATCCCCAGCGCGACGACCAGCGCCAGCATCATGCCCGCCTGCCCGCCCAGCCAGCGGCCGATCAGCATGAACAAGGCGGTGATGGCGGCCATCAGGATGGCCGTCTTCATCATGTTGAACATGGTTCTCGAATCCTCGGTGTGCGCCGCGACACCGCGGCAGACTTCAGATGCGGCCGGAGCCGGCGAGTTCAATTGCCGCTCAGCGAGCGGCCGGGCAGGCCGGGCCGGCCCTGCAGGAAGGCCGCCGCGTCGATGCGCCGGCCGCCCGGGCGCTGCAGCTGCAGCAGGTCGAGCGCGCCGACGCCGCAGGCCACGGTGAAGCGGCCGTCGGCGGCGGCCAGCACCTGGCCCGGTGGCCCGGCGGCGTCGGGCCGCAGCCGGGCCCGCCACAGCTTGACCACCTCGCCGTCGAGCTGGAAGCTCGCGCCGGGAAACGGGTCGAAGGCGCGCACCCGGCGCTCGATCACCGCGGCGGGCTGCGTCCAGTCGATCGCCGCCTCGGCCTTGTCGATCTTGCGGGCGTAGGTCACGCCGTCGGCGGGCTGCGCGGTGCGCGGCAGGCCGCGGCCGCCGTGCCTGCCCGCCAGCCGGGCCAGGCCCTCGACCACCAGCCGGCCGCCCAGCGCGGCCAGGCGGTCGTGCAGCGTCGCGGTGCTGTCGTCGGGGGCGATGGTCTCGTGCGCCACCAGCAGCATGTCGCCGGTGTCCAGCCCGGCGTCCATCTGCATCAGCGTGATGCCGGTGGCCGGGTCGCCGGCCTCGATCGCGCGGTGGATCGGCGCGGCGCCGCGCCAGCGCGGCAGCACCGAGGCATGGATGTTCAGGCAGCCGTGCGGCGGCAGATCGAGCACCCACTGCGGCAGGATCAGGCCGTAGGCCGCCACCACCATCAGCTCGGCCTGCGCCGCCTGCAGCGCGGACTGCGCCGCGCGGGCGTCGTCGGCGTACCTGCCGTCCAGGCGCAGGCTGCGCGGCTGCGCGACCGCCAGCCCATGGCGCAGCGCCAGCGCCTTCACCGGCGAGGGCTGCAGCTTCAGGCCGCGCCCGGCCGGCCGGTCAGGCTGGGTCAGCACCAGCGGCACCTCATGGCCGGCGGCCAGCAGCGCGGCCAGCGCGGTGGCGGCGAACTCGGGGGTGCCGGCGAAGACGAGCCGCATGCCGGATTCAGCGCCTGGCGAGTTCGTCGCGGGTCTTCTTGATCATCTTGGTCCTGATGCGGTCGCGCTTGAGCGGGCTCAGGTACTCGACGAAGACCTTGCCGAGCAGGTGGTCCATCTCGTGCTGCACGCAGCGCGATTCCAGCCCGTCGGCCTCGAACTCGTAGGGCGCGCCGTCACGCCCCAGCGCCCGCACCTTCACCCGCGCCGGCCGCTCGACCTCGTCGTAGATCGTCGGCACCGACAAACAGCCCTCCTCGGCACGCCTGAGCTCGTCGCTGCGCTCGATGATCTCGGGGTTGATCAGCACCCGCGGCTGGTCCCGGGTCTCGGAGGTGTCCATCACCAGCAGGCGGACGTGGCGGTCGACCTGGGTCGCGGCCAGCCCGACGCCGTCGGCCGCGTACATCGTCTCGAGCATGTCGTCGGCGAGCCGGCGCAGTGCGTCGTCGACCTGCGCGACCGGCTTGGCCACGGTGTGCAGGCGGGGGTCGGGGTAACGGAGGATCGTCAACTGGGCCATGGGCGACAAGGGCGTCGGCAGCGTGCCGGTCCGAACCGGCACCGGATCGACACATGGGGTTACGGTTGTGGATGTCAAGCAACGTCAGCGGCCGTTGCCGGGCTTGTTCCGGCGATCATCGGCGGTGCATTTCATTGCGATATCAAGGCTTTATCGGCAGAATCTGCGAGGCAGCATGAACATTGTCGGCGTTTCCGCCGGCCATGCTGCCGGTGCAGCATTCCACGGCACGAAGCCGGCGATTGTGGCACCGGCCCACCCGGAGACCGCCCCCATGAGTTCATGCCCGCCCCGCCTTGCCCGCTCCGCCCTGCCGGTGCGGACGAGGCGGAGCAGCGTCGGCCATGCCGCGATCGCGCCGTGGCTGCTGGCCAGCGCGCTGCTGCTGGCCGGGCCGGCGCAGGCGGTCGAACCGGTCACCGCCGGCCAGCGTGCCACCGCCGCGCAGGTGGCGCAGACCGGCGTGCCGCTGTCGGCGCTGGCCGACAACGCGCCGGCCGCGCACACGGTGCAGCGCGGCGACACGCTGTGGGCGATCTCCGGGCTGTTCCTCAAGAGCCCCTGGCGCTGGCCCGAACTGTGGGGCATGAACCTGCAGGACATCCGCAACCCGCACCTGATCTACCCCGGGCAGGTGCTGCTGCTGGTCAAGGACGGCGACCGTGCCCGGCTGCAACTGGCCGGCGCCGGCGCCGCGGGCCAGCCGCCGACCAACACCGTGAAGCTGTCGCCGCGGGTGCGCAGCCAGGTGCTGGAAAGCGGGGCGATCGCGGCGGTCCCGATGCAGCTGATCGCGCCCTTCCTCAACGAAGCGGTGGTGCTGAGCCAGGACCAGCTGGCCGCGGCGCCGCGCATCGTCGCCGCGCCCGAAGGCCGGGTGCTGATCTCGCGCGGCGAGACCGCCTACGTGCGCGGCGACCTGGGCGGTGCCCGCAGCTTCACGCTGTTCCGCCAGAGCAAGCCGCTGACCGACCCGTCGAACAACGAGCTGCTGGGCTACGAGGCCAGCTTCATCGGCACCGCCGAGTTCGTGCGCGCCGAAGGCACCAGCGCCGACTCGGGCCTGCCGGTGCCGTCGACCTTCGTGCTGACCAGCATTCGCATGGAGGCCGGTGTCGGCGACCGGCTGGCGCCGGTGCCCAAGCGCGACTTCGACGCCTTCCTGCCGCATGCGCCCGACAAACCGGTCGACGGCCGGGTGGTCTCGATCTACGGCGAGGCCTTGAGCGCCGGCCAGAACCAGATCGTCGCGATCAACCGCGGCGCCCGCGACGGCATCGAGCGTGGCCATGTGCTGGCGCTGTGGAGCGCCGGCGTCCAGCGGGTGGACGACACCGACGGCCAGCGGCAGCCGATCCAGCTGCCCGACGAGCGCACCGGGCTGTTGTTCGTCTTCAGGGTGTTCGAGCGCGTCTCCTACGGTCTGATCCTGTCGGCCGGCGATCCGATCAGGCCCGGCGACCGCTTCAGCCAGCCCTGAGCCGGCCGGCCGCGCCGTCGCGATGCCGGCCAGCGCCGCCCCGACGCCGCCGGCAACGCCGCTCGATGCCGACGAGCTGGGCGCCTGGCTGCAGCTGCTGCACAGCCCGGGCGTCGGCCGCCCGACAGCCCGGCGCCTGCTGGCGCGCTTCGGCAGCCCGCAGGGCGTGATCGCAGCGCCGGTCGATGCGCTGCGCGAGGCGGTCGACGAACCCACCGCCGCCGCGCTGACCCGGCCGCCCGACGGCCATGCCCGGCGCCTCGCCGACACGCTGGCCTGGCTGGACGGCGGCCCCGACCGTCGCGTGATGGTGCTGGGCGATGCCGACTACCCGGAGCCGCTGCTGAACTCGGCCGACCCGCCGCTGCTGCTGTACCTGCATGGCCGCAGCACGCTGCTGCAGCGGCCGATGCTGGCGATCGTCGGCAGCCGCCGGCCGAGCGCGCAGGGGCGCGACAACGCCCGCCGTTTCGCCCAGGCGCTGGCGGCGCAGGGCTGGGCGATCACCTCCGGCCTGGCCGCGGGCATCGACGGCGCGGCGCACGAAGGTGCGCTGGCCGCGCTCGGCGACACCGTCGCGGTGGTCGGCACCGGCATCGACCGCGTCTACCCGGCCGGCCACCAGGCGCTGGCCCGGCGCATCGCCGCAGCGGGACTGATCGTCAGCGAGCTGTCGCTGGGCACGCCGCCGCTGGCGGCGAACTTCCCGCAGCGCAACCGCATCATCGCCGGACTGAGCCGGGGCACGCTGGTGGTCGAGGCGGCGCTGCGCTCGGGCTCGCTGATCACCGCCCGGCTGGCGGCCGAGGCCGGCCGCGAAGTGATGGCGATCCCCGGCTCGATCCTGTCGCCGCAGTCGGCCGGCTGCCATGCGCTGATCCGCCAGGGCGCGGCGCTGGTCGAATCGCCCGAGCAGGTGCTGGAGGAACTGGGCATCACCGCCCCGGCCACGGCGCCGGCCGCGGCCGCGCCGCCATCCGCCGCCGCCGAGGATGCCGTGCTGCAGGCGCTGGGCCACGACCCCTTGACACTCGACGCGCTGATCGACCGCTGCGGCTGGACTGCGCCGGCGCTGTCGGCACATCTGCTGACACTGGAACTCGACGGCCTGGTCGCCCGCCTGCCGGGAGGCTTGTACCAGCGTCGGCAGGCAAGCTGATCGATGCACCGAAAGTGGGCGCCCGCTCGCAGCACCGGTCGATCATCCACACTGAAATCCGGCCCGTATTCGATGGCCCGCCTGCGGTAAACCCTGGGGTATAGTGGTTTCATGTTCGAGGTCCTGGTCTATCTTTACGAGAATTACTGGCGTCCCGACGCCTGCCCCGACCACGACCAGCTGACGCGCAAGCTTTCGGCCGTCGGCTTCGAGAGCGACGAGATCCGCGAGGCGCTGGTCTGGCTCGATGGCCTGGCCGAGACTGCGCAGGCCTATGCCGCCGACCAGTCGCCCGACAGCCTGCGGGTCTACTCGGCAGCCGAGACCGAGCGCCTGGGCGAGGATTCGATCGGCTTCGTCAGCTTCCTCGAATCGGCCGGCGTGCTGCCGCCGGCGATGCGCGAGATGGTGATCGACCGCGCCAGCGCGGTCGGCGAAAGCCCGCTGGCGCTGGAGGACCTGAAGGTCATCGTGCTGATGGTCTTCTGGAGCCTGGGCGAGGAGCCCGATGCGCTGATCCTCGACGAGCTGTTCGTCGCCCCCGAGGAACGCCTGATCCACTGACACTGCCATCGGCCGAACGGTGGCCGAGATCCCGTCGCGAGCGGGCCGGGCTTGCGGCGAGGAGCGCAACCGTACCCCCGTACGGTGAGCACCGCAGGCGCATGATCGGGGCGCGCAGCAGGGAGATCGGCCGCCGTTCAGCTCATCAGGCGGGAGGGGTCGGCATCGAGCTTGGCCAGCGCGCTGCGCGTGGCCTTCACCGTCAGCGCCTCGTCCTGCGCCGGCAGCAGCAGGCCGGCCTGCAGGAAGGCCGCCAGCCGATGCTGCTGGAACAGCACGCAGCGGCCGTTCGGCGCGACGAACAGCGACAGCTGCCGGCGCATGCCGTGCCAGGCCAGCTGCACGTTCTCGCGCCGGTTGCGGTACTCCAGCGTGTACCAGCTGCCGACCAGCAGCTCGCGCGCCCAGGCCAGCATCGGCGGCGTCGGCATCGTGCCGCCTTCGGACACCACCTCGAGCTCGGAGCTCTCGTGGCCCGACAGGTCGAGCACCAGCGATTCGTCGATCTCCACCGGCTCGGCGCCGGGCAGCAGTTCCTCGAGCGACTCGAGCCGCTCCATCAGGTCCTGCAGGCGGTCGTTGGGGATCACCGCGGCCTTGGCGGTGAAGGCCGCGGCCAGCGCATTGTTCAGCGCGTTGATGCGCTCTTCCTGCTTCTCGGGGCTCATGTTGGCCGAGGCCATGCCCTCGCGCAGGCGCTTGAGCAGCGGCGGCAGCCGGCGGATGACCTCGGCGCGCTCCTCGCGCGTGACCTTGGCGCTGGCCGACCAGATCAGGTCGGCGGCGGCGCGCTTCATCGCCTTGGTCTCGGCGGCCTGGCCGCCGTAGCGCACCGCGGAGGTCGCCAGCACGTCGGCCCAGACCTGGAACAGGAACTGGCGCACGCCCTCCTGCACCGGCACCTCGTTGAGCATGCGACGCAGTTCGATCGTGTACTGGATCGCCAGCGTCTCGCGCTGCTCGACCTGCTGGGCCAGCGAGACGCCGCGCCGCGAGGCCTCGTTCTCGTTCTTGAAGTAGTGCTCGAGGAACTTTTCGAACTCGACCAGCACGGTCTGGAAGACGCGGCGGCCGGTGTCCGGGTAGGCCTCGACGACCTGCACGACGCGCTTGATCTCCTTCTCGAGCGCATCGCCGATCGCCCGGCTGCCGCTGTCCAGCCCCATCACGCAGGCGCCCATGCGGTCGATCAGCCGGCGCGCCGGGTGGTCCAGCGTCGCGAAGAAGTCGGGCTCGCTGACCGCCACCCGCAGCACCGGCATCTGCAGCCGGGCGAACCAGACCCGCATCGCCGCCGGGATGCGGTCCTCGGTCAGGATGCTCTGGAACATCATCGCGACGATCTCGATCGTCGCCCGTTCGGCCGCCGTGCCCGCGGCCTGCTTCAACGCCTGCTTGCCCTGTTGCAGTTCCTCGAGCAGCATCGGCCCGGTGGCCACCAGCACGTCGGGGGACGCACCGGGCGCCAGCGCCTGGCCCGGCACCGGCGCAAAGCGCTGCCGCAGGTTCTGCTGGGCGTTGCTGATCGCCAGCGACAAGGCCTCGGTCACCGGCCGGGCCTGCGAGGTGTCCGAAAAGCCCGGCAGGTGGCGGCCGACCAGGCGGTTGAGCCGGCCGAGCACCGCCTCGGCATGGTCACTGCCGCGCGCCAGCGGCGCGGCGCGGGTCATCATGCGGGTCTCGTCGCCGACGCCGGCCCCTCCGGCCGCCCCTGGGCCGCGTTCGCGCGGCGACGACGCCTGCGGCGAAGGTGCCGCCGGCCCCGGCGGCCGCGTCAGCGGCGCTGCACCGGGCCAGGCGTGCCGGCCGCCGCCGCGCGGCGCTGCTGCAGCGCCGCCGCCACCGGCGTAGTTGCCGGTCTGGTAGCTGCCGGTCTGGTAAGTGCCGGTCTGGTAGTGCGAGGCGCGGCCCGGCGCGCCGAATTCGGAAGCACCGGGATCGGTCCCCCCCTGGCGGCCGGCCCTCGCCGGCGGGCCTGGCGCCCGAGCGCCGCCGCGGCCCGCCACGCCCGCAGCGTCGGCCGGTTCGCGATTGCGGCGGATCTGCGGCCGCAGGTCGACATCCTGCATCACCTGCTGGCTGATCAGCCAGCGGTTGGTCTCGTGGTAGGCCTCTTCGGCCAGTGCTGAGAACTCCTCGTGCAGCAGCGGCTGGGCTTCACGCCAGTCGGTCGCGGTCAGGCCGGCCGAGCGCCAGGCCTCCAGCACCACCTGCGCCAGGACATGGGCGCGCAGCATGTCATGGGTGTCCAGTTCGCCGCGGCGCTCCAGCATCGCGACGCGCGAGCGCAGGTCGGTGAACTCCCAGCCGGCGCGGTCCATGACCGCCAGCGCCAGCCGCGAGGCGAGGATCTCGCGCTCGATCGTGTCGTTGTCGACCAGCGACATCCCGCCGGCGGCGCCGGCCGAGGGCAGGCCGCCCATCTGCGAGGTCGCCACGCCGTGCTGCAGCACGTGCCGCAGGCCGCCGGCCATCGCGCCGTGCCAGTTGCCGGAATGCTTCATCAGGCCCTGGACCAGGTCGCGCCGGCGCTGGCCGACGAGGTATTCGGCCGGCTTGTCGAGCAGTTCGCGCGAGCGCGTGCCGACCTGCGACACCAGCGTGGGCAGGCCCTTGAGCAGCGACTCGACGTAAAGCCGCCGCGCATGGGCTGCGATCTGGGCGGATTCGGCGTGGGTCGCCATGGCAACGGGGGCGGGTTCTGTGGCGGTGTCGACGCCCTATCTATACCACGGCCCCGGCGTTGGGGTCGTTGGGATCGCCTTCCTTGGCCGCGGCCTTGACGAGATCCTCGCGCTTGACGCCCAGCCACATCGCGATCGCCGCGGCGACGAACACCGACGAGTAGATGCCGAACAGGATGCCGATGGTCAGCGCGACCGCGAAATAGTGCAGCGTCGGGCCGCCGAACAGCAGCATCGACAGCACCATCATCTGGGTCGAGCCGTGGGTGATCACGGTGCGGCTGATCGTGCTGGTGATCGCATGGTCGATGACCTGCGGCGTGGTCATCTTGCGGTAGCGGCGGAACGATTCGCGGATGCGGTCGAAGATGACCACCGACTCGTTGACCGAGTAGCCCAGCACCGCCAGCACCGCGGCCAGCACCGCCAGCGAGAACTCCCACTGGAAGAAGGCAAAGAAGCCCAGGATGATGATCACGTCGTGCAGGTTGGCGACGATCGCCGCGACCGAGAACTTCCACTCGAAGCGGAAGGCCAGGTAGATCATGATGCCGACGACGACGAAGGCCAGCGCCTTGGCGCCGTCGCTGGCCAGTTCATCGCCGACCGCAGGACCGACGAACTCGGTGCGCGACAGCGTGACGGGTTCGGCCCCGGCCGGCGTGGTGCAGGACGGCCGGCTGCCCTGCTCGCCCTGCGGCGTGGTGAAGGTCTGGGTGCCGACGGACCCGCCTTCGGCCGCGCACAGCTTGCCGAAGACCAGTCCGGCGACCTCGCTCTGCTTGATGTTCTGGCGCACCGGCAGGCGCACCAGCACGTCGCGCGAGGTGCCGAAGTTCTGCACCTGCACCTCGCCGAAGCCCATGCCCTCGACCACCGAGCGGGTCTTGCCGAGGTCGGCCGGCTGGGCGTAGGCCACCTCGAGCACGGTGCCGCCGGTGAACTCCACCGACAGGTGCAGCCCGCGCGTGACCAGGAAGAACACCGCCAGCGCGAAGGTGACGAAGGAGACGACGTTGAACACCAGCGCATGCCGCATGAACGGGATGTCGCGGCGGATGCGGAAGAACTCCATGGCTTGCGCTCCGGTTCAGGCCTTGGCGGCCGGTTCGTCGTCGATCGCCACCGCCGGCCGGGCCTCGCCGGCGCGCCAGACCTGGCCGATCGACACGCTCTTCAGCCGCTTCTTGCCGCCATACCAGAGGTTGACCAGCCCGCGCGAGAACATCACCGCCGAGAACATGCTGGTCAGGATGCCCAGGCAGTGCACCACCGCGAAGCCGCGCACGAAGCCCGAGCCGAAGGCCAGCAGCGCCAGGCCGGCGATCAGCGTCGTGATGTTCGAGTCGAGGATTGTCGCGAAGGCCTTCTCGTAGCCGGTGTTGATCGCCATCTGCGGCGAGGCGCCGCCACGCAGTTCCTCGCGCACGCGCTCGTTGATCAGCACGTTGGCGTCGATCGCCATGCCCAGCGTCAGCGCGATCGCGGCGATGCCGGGCAGCGTCAGCGTGGCCTGCAGCATCGACAGCACGCTGATCAGCAGCAGCAGGTTGAAGGCCAGCGCCAGCGTCGAGAACAGGCCGAACAGCAGGTAGTAGGCGCACATGAAGACGGCGATCGCCGCGAAGCCGTAGCCGACGCTGGCGAAGCCCTTGGCGATGTTCTCGGCGCCCAGGGTCGGGCCGATCGTGCGCTCCTCGACGATCTCCATCGGCGCGGCCAGGCTGCCGGCGCGCAGCAGCAGCGCGGTGTCGGCGGCCTCGGTGGTCGTCATGCGGCCCGAGATCTGGACCCGGCCGCCGCCGATCTCGGAGCGGATCACCGGGGCGGTGACGACCTCGCCCTTGCCCTTCTCGAACAGGATGATCGCCATGCGCTTGTTGATGTTCTCGCGCGTGACGTCGCGGAAGATGCGCGCACCCTTGGCGTCCAGCGTCAGGTGCACGGCCGGTTCACCCTGGTTGTCGCCGGCGAAGCCGGGCTGGGCGTCGGTCAGGTTGTCGCCGGTCAGGATGACCTGGCGGAAGACGATGATCGGCGCGCCGTCCTTCTCGAGGTACTTCTCGCTGCCGAAGGGCACCGGGCCGCTGCCGCGCAGCGCGTCCAGCGCCTCGGTGCTGGTGTTGACCAGCCGCACTTCCAGCGTCGCGGTGCGGCCGATGATGTCCTTGGCCTTGGCGGTGTCCTGCACGCCGGGCAGTTGCACGACCACCCGGTCGGCGCCCTGCTGCTGGATCACCGGCTCGGCCACGCCGAGTTCGTTGACGCGGTTGTGCAGCGTCGTGATGTTCTGCTTGATCGCCGCATCCTGCACCGCCTTGGCGGCCTGCGGCTTCAGCGCGCCGGTCAGCCGGAACTCGCTGCCGTCGAGGCCTTCAGTCCAGTTCAGGTCGGGCAGCTGATCGGCGAGCAGCGTGCGGGCCTGGGCCAGCACCGCCTGCTCGCGGAAGCGGATCACGACCTGGTTGCCGTCGCGGCTGATGCCGGCATGGCGGATGTTCTTGTCGCGCAGCAGCGTGCGCAGGTCGCCGGTCAGCGCCTCGGCCTTCTTCGTCAGCGCGGCCTTCATGTCGACCTGCATCAGGAAGTGCACGCCGCCGCGCAGGTCCAGCCCCAGGTACATCGGCAGCGCGTGCAGGCTGGTCAGCCAGTGCGGCGAGCGGCTCAGCAGGTTCAGCGCGACGATGTACGAGGGATTGGCCGGATCGGGGTTCAGCGCCCGGCCGATCGCGTCCTTGGCCTTGATCTGCTCGTCGGTGGTCGCGAAGCGGGCCTTGACCGAGTTGCCCTCGAACTGCACGAAGTCGGGCTTCAGCCCGGCGGCGGCCAGCGACTGCTCGATGCGCGGGACCAGGCCGGCATCGAGCTTCAGCGTGGCCTTGCCGCTGGAGACCTGCACCGCCGGCGCCTCGCCGTACAGGTTGGGCAGCGTGTAGAGCAGGCCGATGACCAGCGCCAGACCTAAGATCGTGTACTTCCACCAGGGATAGCGGTTCATCGTGCGTTCCTAGTCCCGGGCACCGGGCTGGCCTCAGCGCCGGCGCGATGCGGGCAGGCCACCGTTTGCGGCCGGGCGCAGCTTCGGCACCGGCCCGAGCGGCATCCACGCGACGCTGGCCGCCTCATTTGCCGGGTCACTTGCCGTACGTGCCCTTGGGCAGCACCTGCACCACCGAGGCGCGCTGCACCTGAAGCTCGACGCCGTTGGCCACCTCGACGCCGATCATCGTCTCGCCGATCTTGGCGACGCGGCCGATCACGCCGCCGGCGACCACCACCTCGTCGCCCTTGGCCAGCGCGTCGATCATCGCCTTGTGCTCCTTCTGGCGCTTCATCTGCGGCCGGATCATGATGAAGTAGAGCACCACGAACATCAGCACCAGCGGCAGCAGCTGGCCGAGCGAGCCGAACATCGACTCGGCGGTGCCGGTGGCGGCGGCCGGGGCGGCCTGGGCAAAGGCTTGGGAAATGAACACGTTGATGGTCCTCGGCAAGGGCCCCGCGGGGCTGCGGGCAAACCGCCGATTGTAGGTTGCGGGTGGCCGGCGGGCGCTTACCCGGGCGGCAGGCTCAGAACAGCGCCATGCTGAGCTTGCGGCGGTACTGGTCGACCAGCGGATCGCCGGCGGCCACCGCGGCGCGGCCGGTCAGCTCCAGCGCGCCCTTGGCAGGCTCGCCGGCGGCGGCCTTGCCGGCAGCCGGCTTGGGCGCAGGCCTGCTCATCAGCTCCAGGATCGCCACGTAGGTCTTGCGGGCGAGCTGGCCGTTCCACTCCTTGTCGCGCATCACGATCTCGAGCAGCGCGTCCATCGCGTCGGTGAAACGGCCGTCGGCCATCAGGCCCTGGGCCAGTTCGTAGCGGGCCTCGAAGTCGCGCCGGTTGGCCTCGATCGCGGCGGCCAGTTGCTCGGCCGAACGCCCGGTGGGCGCCTTCTCGCAGGCGTCCAGCCACAGCCCCAGCGCGGCGATGCGGCCGTCGATCATCGCCTTGCTGGCCACCGGCTGCCAGGCCTGGCGGGCCTGGGCGATGGCGCCGCTCTCGATCAGCAGCTTGACGTAGTCGCCCCTTGCGGCGTCGTTGGCCGGGTCGATCGCCACCGCCTGCTGCAGCTTGGCCAGCGCGCTGTCGACGTCACCCTCGGCTTCCAGCGCCTCGGCCTCGGCGGCCTCCTCTTCGGCGGCCTGCGCCTCGGCACTGGGCACATGGCGGTCGAGGAATTCGCGGATCTGCGGCTCGGGGATCGCGCCGACGAAGCCGTCGACCGGCTGGCCCTTGTCGAACAGCACGCAGAACGGGATCGAGCGCACGCCGAAGGCCTGGCTCAGCTGGCCGGCGATCTCGGGCTGGTCGTCGCTGTTGAGCTTGGCGAGCTTGAAGCGCCCGCCGTAGGCCGCCTCCACCTTCTCGAGCAGCGGGCCCAGCGTGCGGCAGGGGCCGCACCAGGGCGCCCAGATGTCCAGCAGCACCGGCTGCTGCATCGAGGCCTGGATCAGCTCGGCTTCGAAATTCTGGATCGTGATGTCGCTCATGGTGTCGGACGGTCTTCGGGGTGATGGGAAAGGCGAACCGAGGCAGGTAGGGGCGGCCGCCTACAATTCAATGTTTTTGCAGTCCAGCCGGAGCCCGATGCCTTGCCAGCCGTGGAGATCAGCGTGCAACACGCGGTGAACAGCGTCCCCGACCCGACGGCCGGCGTGCGGGAGGGCGTGGTGGTGGGCGTCCTGATGGGATCGTCCAGCGACTGGGAGACGATGCGCCCGGCGGCCCAGATTCTCGCCGAGTTTGGCGTGGCGCATGAATGCCGGGTGGTCTCTGCGCACCGCATGCCCGACGAGATGTTCGCCTATGCCGAGGCCGCCGCCGGCCGCGGCCTGCGCGCGATCATCGCCGGCGCCGGCGGCGCGGCCCACCTGCCGGGCATGCTGGCGGCCAAGACCACGGTGCCGGTGCTCGGCGTGCCGGTGGCCAGCCGGCACCTGTCGGGGGTCGACTCGCTGCACTCGATCGTCCAGATGCCCAAGGGCATCCCGGTGGCCACCTTCGCGATCGGCGCCTCCGGCGCGGCCAATGCGGCGCTGTTCGCGGTGGCGATGCTGGCCTGCGGCGACGCCGCGCTGCACGACCGGCTGCTGGCCTTCCGCGCCCGTCAGACCGACGCCGCCCGCGCGATGAGCGCCGAATTGACATGAGTTCGACATGAGTTCGAAACTGATCCTCCCCGGCGCGACGCTGGGCGTGATGGGCGGCGGCCAGCTCGGCCGCATGTTCGTGCAGGCGGCGCAGGAGATGGGCTACTTCACCGCGGTGCTCGACCCCGACGTCACCTCGCCGGCCGGCCTGGTGGCGCATTACCACATCGAGGCCGGCTACCTCGACGAGCAGGGCCTGGCGCAGCTGATGCAGCGCAGCGACGCGATCACCACCGAGTTCGAGAACGTGCCCGCCGGCGCGCTGGTCACGCTGGGCGCGCACCGGCCGGTGGCACCCACCGCCGACGCGGTGGCGGTCTGCCAGGACCGCGCCAAGGAGAAGCTGCAGTTCCGCCGCTGCGGCGTGCCCTGCGCGCCCTACGCGCTGATCGACACGCCCGAGCGGCTGGCCGCGGTGCCCGACGAACTGCTGCCCGGCATCCTGAAGACGGCCAGGCTGGGCTACGACGGCAAGGGCCAGGCCCGGGTCGCCGACCGCGCCGCGCTGGCCGCCGCCTGGGACGCGCTGGGCCGCGTGCCCTGCGTGCTCGAACGGCAGCTGCCGCTGGCACTCGAGCTCAGCGTGGTGGTCGCCCGCAGCGCCGCCGGCGAGCTGGTGCGCCTGCCGGTGCAGCAGAATCTGCACCGCGACGGCATCCTGGCGGTCACCCAGGTGCCGGCGCCCGATGCCTCGCCGGCGCTTCAGCAGCAGGCCGCCGACGCCGCCGCCACGCTGGCCGAGGCGATGCATTACGTCGGCGTGCTGTGCGTCGAGTTCTTCGTGCTGGCCGACGACGTGCCGGGCCTGTCGGGCCGCCTGGTCGCCAACGAGATGGCGCCGCGGCCGCACAACTCGGGCCATTGGTCGATCGACGGCGCCGATGTCAGCCAGTTCGAGCTGCAGGTGCGCACGCTGGCCAACCTGCCGCTGGTGGCGCCGCGCCGGCATTCGGCCGCGGTGATGCTGAACCTGCTCGGCGACCTGTGGTTCCGCGACGGCGAGCGCGAGACGACACCGCCCTGGCCGCAGGTGCTGGCGCTGCCCGGCGTGCACCTGCACCTGTACGGCAAGGCCAGCGCGCGCCGCGGCCGCAAGATGGGCCACCTGACGGTGACCGCGGCGGACCCCGAGGCGGCCCGCGCCACCGCGCTGCAGGCCGCGGCGCTGCTGGGCCTGCCGGCTTTCTGATCGCTGCGCCGATGCCCCTGTTGCGCGGCGACGATCCGGCCGCGGTCGCCGCTGCGGCGCAGCGGCTGGCCGACGGTGGCCTGGTCGCCTTTGCCACCGAGACGGTCTACGGCCTGGGCGCGCGGGCCGACGACGATGCGGCGGTGGCCGCCATCTTCGCCGCCAAGGGCCGGCCGGCCGACCACCCGCTGATCGTGCATGTTGCCGCTCCGGCGCAGGCCGCCGCGTTTGCCACCGCGTTTGCCACCACGTTTGCCGCCGACCTGCCGGCGGCCGCACGGCGCCTGGCCGAGGCCTTCTGGCCCGGCCCGGTCACGGTGATCGTGCCGCGGGCGGCCGGCATCGGCGCGGCGGCGGCAGGCGGCCAGCCGACGATCGGGCTGCGCTGCCCCTCGCACCCGGTCGCCCAGGCGCTGCTGCGCGAGGCCGCCGCACGCGGCGTGCCGGGCGTGGCCGCGCCCAGCGCCAACCGCTTCGGCCGCGTCAGCCCGACCACCGCGGCGCATGTCGCGCTGGAGTTCGGTCCCGATCTGTGGGTGCTCGACGGCGGCGCCTGCCCGGTCGGCATCGAATCGGCGATCGTCGACTGCAGCCGCGGCGCCCCGGTGCTGCTGCGCCCCGGCGTGCTGACCCGCGCGCGGCTCGAGGCCGCGCTCGGCGAGCCGCTGCGCGCCGCCGACGACCAGGCGCCACGGGCCCCGGGCACGCTGGCCTCGCACTATGCGCCGCGGGCGCAGGTGCGGCTGTGGGCGGCGGCCGATCGGGTCGGCGCGCCCGGGTTGGCGCCCGAGCGCACCGGCCTGGCCGGCGCGCGCGGCGTGGCGGTATATTCGCGCCGGCCGGTGCCGGAATGCCCCGGCCTGGCTTGGCGGCGCATGCCCGACGATCCCGCCGCGGTGGCCCGCGAGCTGTTTGCCGTGCTGCGGCAGTTCGACGACGCCGACGTCGCCGAGATCTGGATCGAGCAGCCGCCCGACGAACCCGCCTGGGAGGGGGTGCGCGACCGGCTGCGCCGCGCCGCCACCGCCTGAGAATGCGAGCGGCGCCCGGGCCATGCCGCCGTCGATACCATGCTGATGAAACCCCTGATGAAAACCCCTCGTGACCTGCGCCGGCTCGGCGCCTTCCTGCTGGCGCCGCTGGTGCTGTCGGCCGCCCTGCTGGCAGGCTGCGGCGGCGGCACCTCGCAGGTCGATCCGTTCAGTCCGTCGCGGCTGATCGTGATGGGCGACGAGAGCAGCGTCATCGAGTCCAACGGCCGCAAGTACGCGATGAACGACGAGCGCAACGCCGTCGTCGCCAACCGCTGCCTCGACCAGCCGACGATCACGCAGATGGTGGCCACGCTGTACGGCTTCGTCTTCGAGCAGTGCAACCCGACCGGGGCAGTACCCAAGGCCTTCATCCACGCCCGCGTCGGCGCCAGGGTCGGCGACCCGGCCACCGGACTGGCCGCCCAGATCGCCGGGGTGTCCGCGCTCGGACCGGCCGACATGGTCACGGTGATGATCGGCACCAACGACATCATCGAACTGTACGAATCGGTGCGGGCCGGCACGATCACCCGCGACCAGGCCATCGACCTGGCCAAGGCGCGCGGCAAGACGGCGGCGGCGCAGATCAGCGCCGTGCTGGCCACCGGCGCACGCGCGCTGGTGATGACGGTGCCCGACGTCGGCCAGAGCCCGTACGCGACGACGGCAAGCGCCGCCGACCCGAATGCCCGATCATTGCTGCACGACCTGAGCTACGACTACAACGGCACCCTGCGCACCAGCATCAAGCCCGACGACGGCCGCTACTGGGGCCTGGTGCTGGCCGACGACGCGGTCGCCGCGGTCGTCGCCAGCCCGTCGTCCTACCTGGCGGCACCGGCCAACACCACGATCGCGGCCTGCACCAGCGCGAAGATCACCGATTGCGTGATCACCAGCGATGCGGCGACCACCACGCTGGTGACGGGGGCCAAGACCGACAACTACCTCTGGGCCGGCGACCGCTACCTGGGCCCGGTCGCGCACTTTCGCATCGGCCAGCTGGCCCAGTCGCGCGCCACCAACAATCCGCTTTGAGCCGCGCGGCGGCGCTCCAGCGCGGCGGCAGCCCGGTGGCTACACTTTGCCGCGCGATGACACCCCGCCTGCTCGCGCTCGACAGCTCGACCGACCGGCTCGCCGCCGCACTGCAGACGCCCGCCGGCCGCTGGTGCGTCGACGAGGCCGGCGGCGCGCTGGCGTCGGCGCGCCTGATCCCGCTGCTGATGGACCTGCTGGCCCAGGCCGGCGAAACGCTGGACCGGGTGCAGGCCATCGCCTATGGCCAGGGGCCGGGCGCGTTCACCGGACTGCGCACCGCCTGCGCGGTGGCCCAGGGCCTGGCCTTCGCCCACGGCACGCCGGTGCTGGCCATCGACAGCCTGCTGATCGTCGCCGAGGACGCCCGCACCCAGGCGCTGGCCGGCGGCGACGATGCCGACGGCGACTGGTGGGTGGCGATCGACGCGCGCATGGACGAGGTCTACGCCGCGGCTTACCGGCACGATGCCGGCAGCGGCTGGCAGGTGACGGTGGCGCCGCGGCTGTGGACACTGGCCGCGCTGGCCGACGCCTGGAGCGCCGCGCCGCCGGCCCGGGTGGCCGGCAACGCGCCGCTGGCCTTCGCCGGCCGCCTGCCGGCAGGTGCGGCCGCGCACTGGCCCGAGCCGGCCGGCCGCGCCGCGGCGCTGCTGACGCTGGCCGACGCTGCCTGGTCGCGCGGCCCCGGGCTGGCCGCCGAGCAGGCCCTGCCGCTGTACCTGCGCGACAAGGTCGCGCTGACGATGGCCGAACGCCAGGCGCTGCGCGAGGCCGGGGCCGTGCGATGAACGCCGTGCTGCGCCCGCTGCCGGCGCCGCGGCAGCGGCCGATGGTGGCCGCCGACCTCGATGCCGTGCTGGCGATCGAGGTCGCGGCCTACCCCTTCCCCTGGTCACGCGGCAACTTCATCGACTCGCTGGCCGCCGGTTATCACGCCGAGCTGCGATTCGACAGCGACGGCACGCTGGTCGGCTACTTCGTCGCGCTGCCCGGCTTCGAGGAGACCCATCTGCTGAACCTGACGGTCGCGCCGCCGCGGCAGCGGCGCGGCCATGGCCGGGCGATGCTGGAGCGGCTGGCCGGCTGGGCGCAGGCCCGCGGCGACCGCGCCCTGTGGCTGGAGGTGCGGCAGAGCAACCTCGGCGCGCGTTCGCTGTACCAGCGCCAGGGCTTTGCCGAGGTCGGGTGCCGGCGCGGCTACTACCCGGCCGCGCGGCAGCAGCGCGAGGACGCGGTGGTGATGCGCCGCGAACTGAACGCCGAAGCGGACCGCGGCGATGCGCTGGACTGAGCGGCAGCAGGCGTTGCTGCGCGAACTGGGCCTGCGGCTGTGGCAGCCCGGCGACGCGGCCGGGGCGGCGCCCCCCTTGCCCGACGTGGCACCCGATGTCGCACCCGACGCCGCAGCCGATGCCGCGCCGGCGGCGCCGGCCGCGGCGCCGGCCGCCGGCCTGGACTGGCCCGGGCTGCGCGCCGCGGTCGCCGGCTGCCGCGCCTGCGGCCTGTGCGAGAGCCGGCGCCAGACGGTGTTCGGCGTCGGCCACCCGCATGCGCACTGCATGGTCGTCGGCGAGGCGCCGGGCGAGCAGGAAGACCTGCAGGGCGAGCCCTTCGTCGGCCCGGCCGGCAAGCTGCTCGACCGCATGCTCGCCGCGCTGGGGCTGACCCGCGGGGCCGCCGACGCCGAGCGCCAGGTGTTCATCGCCAACACGCTGAAATGCCGGCCACCGCGCAACCGCAACCCGACGGCCGAGGAACTCGCCGCCTGCCAGCCGTTCCTGGAGCGCCAGGTCGCGCTGGTGCAGCCGCGGGTGATCCTGGCGATGGGCCGCTTCGCGGTGCAGTCGCTGCTGGGCAGCGACGAGCCGATCGGCCGGCTGCGCGGCCGCCTGCACCGCTGGCGCGGCGTGCCGCTGGTCGTCACCTACCACCCGGCCTACCTGCTGCGCCAGCCGGCCGACAAGGCCCGCGCCTGGGACGACCTGTGCCTGGCCGCCAGCTGCCTGCAGGCGCCGCCGGCCCGGCCGACGCTCAGCCCGTCGCCGCCTTGACCGGCCGCTGCCAGCCGGCGATCGACACCTGGCGGCCGCGCGCCACCGTAAGCTGACCCGGCGGCGTGTCCTGGCTGATCGTGCTGCCGCCGCCCACCGTGCCGCCTGCGCCGATCGTCACCGGGGCGATCAGCACGCAGTTGCTGCCGATGTGCGCATCGGCGCCGATCACCGTGCGGTGCTTGTTGGCGCCGTCGTAGTTGGCGGTGATGCTGCCGGCGCCGTAGTTGACGCGTTCGCCGACGCTGGCGTCGCCCAGGTAGGCCAGGTGGTTGGCCTTGGCGCCGCGCGCCAGCGTCGAGTTCTTGACCTCGACGAAGTTGCCGATGTGCACCTCGGGGCCCAGCTCGGCGCCGGGCCGCAGCCGGGCGAAGGGGCCGACCAGCGCGCCGGCGCCGACCGTGGCGCCGTCGAGGTGGCTGAACGGGTGGATCACCGCGCCGGCGGCGATCCGGGCGTCGCGGATCACGCAGTGCGCGCCGATGCGCACGTCGTCGCCCAGCGTCACGTCGCCCTCGAAGACGCAGCCGACGTCGATCTCGACGTCCTGCCCGGCGGCCAGCGTGCCGCGCAGGTCGAAGCGTGCCGGGTCGGCCAGCCGCACGCCGGCCTCCAGCAGGGCCTCGGCCTGGCGGCGCTGGAAGCGGCGCTCCAGGTCGGCCAGCTGCAGCGGGCTGTTGACGCCCAGCACCTCGGTCTCGTCGGCGGCGTGGGTGGCGACCACCGGCACGCCCTCGGCCACGGCCATCGCGACGATGTCGGTCAGGTAGTACTCGCCCTGGGCGTTGTCGTTCGACAGCGCGGCGACCCAGCGCCTGAGCGCCGCGGTGGGCGCGGCCATCATGCCGGTGTAGACCTCGCGGATCTCGCGCTGCGCCGGCGTCGCGTCCTTGTGCTCGACGATGCCGAGCACCCGGCCGCCCATCGGATCGCCCGAGCGCAGGATGCGGCCGTAGCCGGTGGCGTCGTCCAGCACGATGGTCAGCAGGGCCAGGCGCTCGCCGCCGCAGGCCTGGGCCAGCGCGTGGGCGGTGGCGGCGGCGATCAGCGGCACGTCGCCGTTGAGGATCAGCGTGGTGCCGGCGTCGGCCAGGTGCGGCACCACCTGCTGGATCGCATGGCCGGTGCCCAGCTGGGGCATCTGGCGCACCGACTGCGCGCCGCTGCCGGCGATGGCAGACTCGACCGCCTCGGCGCCATGGCCGGTGACGACCCAGGTGCGATGATCCGGCAGCGACGCGGTGGCCGAGAGCACATGCGCCAGCAGCGGCCGGCCGGCCAGCCGGTGCAGCACCTTGGGATGGCGCGATTTCATGCGGGTGCCCTTGCCCGCGGCCATGATGACGATGTCCAATGCCATGAAGCTGTCTCGGTCGATGCGGTGGAGAGCCAGGATTATCCTGAGCCTGCTGCCCTTGCTGGCCAGCTGCAGCGCGCTGCGGCTGACCTACGACCAGGGGCCGCTGCTGGCCTACTGGTGGCTGGACAGCTACGCCGACTTCTCGCCTGAACAGGCGCCGCGCATGAAGCGGGCACTGGCCGACTGGTTCGACTGGCATCGTGCCACCCAACTGGGCGACTATGCGCAGGCCCTGTCCACGATGCAGGCGATGGCCGTGAACCCCGTCACCGCGGCCCAGGCCTGCAACCTGGCCGAGGGCTGGCAGCGCCGCGCCGAACTGGCCTTCGACCGCGCCGTGCCGGCGCTGGCCGAGACCGCGCGTTCACTGACGATCGAGCAGATCAGCCACATCGAGCGCCGGCAGCGGGTCAAGCAGGAGGACCTGGTGGCGGAGTACCTGCAGCCGGACCCGGCCGAGCGGCAGAAGGCGGCGCTCGAACGCACCATCGACCGCGCCGAGTCGATCTACGGCAGGCTCGACGAGTCGCAGCGCCGGCTGCTGGCCGGCGCGCTGCTGATCTCGCCGTTCGACGCCAGGCTGTGGCTGGCCGAACGCCGCCAGCGCCAGGCCGACCTGGTGCAGAGCCTGCGGCGCTGGCATGCCGAGCGCAGCGACGCCGACACCGTGCAGTCCGGGCTGCGCCGGCTGGCGGCGGACACCACCCGATCGCCGCGGCCCGAGTACGCGGCCTACGCGGCGCGGCTGGCGCAGGCCAACTGCGCGCTGGCAGCCCAGCTCCACAACAGCACCACGGCGGCGCAGCGCCAGCGTGCCGTCGACAGGCTCCAGGCCTGGGAAGCCGACCTGCGGGCCCTGGCCGCGCCCTGACGAGGTGTGAACGGTCGCGCCGCTGCAGGCCGCCTCTGCAGCGCTGCCGGCAGCGGCCGGGGACAATCGGCCGATGTCCTCGCCGTCACGCCGCGACGCCCTGCGCGCCCTGATCCGCCACCCCGAATTCGGCCGCGGCGCGCGCGACATGGTCGGCGTCGCGCTGGGCATCGGCGCCTGGGGCCTGGTGACCGGCGTCGCGATGGTCAAGAGCGGCATGGACCCCTGGCTGGCGGTGCTGATGTCGCTGACGGTGTTCGCCGGCACGGCCCAGCTGGCGACCGCGCCGCTGATCGCCAGCGGCGCGCCGATCTGGGTGGTGTGGGCCACCGCGGCCTGCCTGAACCTGCGCTTCGCGATCTTCAGCACGCTGTGGCGGCCCTACCTGGCGCTGCTGCCGCGGCGCCGGCGCGCGGCGATGGCCTTCTTCGCCGCCGACCTGAACTACCTGCTGTTCATGCGCCGCTTTCCCGAGCCCAGGCCCTCGCCCGAGCAGGTGCCCTACTTCTGGGGCGGCGTGCTGGTCAACGCCGGAGCCTGGCATGTGCTGTCGCTGGTCGGCATCGCGCTGGGCCACCGGGTGCCGGCCGAATGGGGGCTGGGCTTCGCCGGCACCGTCGCACTGATCGCGATGACCTGCTCGATGCTGTCCGAACGCGCCACCTGGCTGCCGGCGCTGGTCGCCGGCGGCGCCGCGGTGGCCGCCTACGCGCTGCCGCTGAAGCTGAACATGCTGGTGGCCATCGCCGCGGCGGTGGTGGTGGGCACGGTGATCGACCACAGCCGTGCCCTGCAGGGGCGGGCAGCGCGATGACGACCTGGGAGACGATCGTCACGATCGCCGGGCTGGCGCTGATCACGCTGCTGACGCGCGGCTTCTTCATCCTGCCCTCGCGCGACCTGCCGATGCCCGGGTGGCTGCGCGAAGGGCTGCGCTTCGCGCCGATCGGCGCGCTGGCCGCGGTGATCGCGCCCGAGCTGGTGATGAGCCAGGGGCGGCTGATCGAAAGCGTCGTCGACGCCCGGCTGTTCGGCGCCGCCGCCGCGGTGGCCTGGTATGTCTGGCGACGCGACATGCTCAGCACCATCATCGTCGGCACCGGCCTGATGCTGATCCTGCGCATGGGATTGGGCTGGTGATCTGCCAAACTCTCGGCTCCCCCACCACCCCACAGCGATCCGACCATGAAGATCCTCCGATTCGACGACCTGGTGGCCCAGGGCCAAGTGGCCGGCAAGCGGGTGTTCATCCGCGCCGACCTCAACGTGCCGCAGGACGATGCCGGCAACATCACCGAGGACACCCGCATCCGCGCCTCGGTGCCGGCGATCCGGCTGGCGCTGAAGGCCGGCGCCGCGGTGATGGTCACCAGCCACCTGGGCCGGCCGACCGAAGGCCAGTTCAAGCCCGAGGACTCGCTCGCGCCGGTCGCCAGGCGGCTGGGCGAGCTGCTGGGCCATCCTTTCGAGGATGGGGTGCCGCTGGTCGCCAACTGGGTCGACGGCGTCGCGGTCGCCCCCGGCCAGCTGGTGATGCTGGAGAACTGCCGGCTGAACAAGGGCGAGAAGAAGAACGACGAGGCGCTGGCGCGCAAGATGGCCGCGCTGTGCGACATCTACGTCAACGACGCCTTCGGCACCGCGCACCGCGCCGAGGGCACGACCTACGGCATCGCCCAGTTCGCGCCGGTGGCCTGCGCCGGGCCGCTGCTGTCGGCCGAGATCGACGCGATCACCAAGGCGCTGGCGCAACCGAAGCGGCCGCTGCTGGCGATCGTTGCCGGCAGCAAGGTCAGCACCAAGCTGACGATCCTGCAGAGCCTGGCGTCCAAGGTCGACGGCCTGATCGTCGGCGGCGGCATCGCCAACACCTTCATGCTGGCCGAGGGCCTTTCGATCGGCAAGAGCCTGGCCGAGCCCGACCTGCTGGCCGATGCCAAGGCGGTGATCGCGGCGATGAAGGCGCGCGGCGCGGCGGTGCCGATCCCCGTCGACGTGGTCTGCGCCAAGCGCTTCGCCGCCGACGCCGAAGCCACCGTGAAGGCCGCCAGCGAGGTCGCCGACGACGACCTGATCCTCGACATCGGCCCGCAGACCGCGGCGACGCTGGCCGCGCAGCTGAAGGCCGCCGGCACCATCGTCTGGAACGGCCCGGTCGGGGTGTTCGAGTTCGACGCCTTCGCCAAGGGCACCGAGACGATCGCGCGGGCGATCGCCGAGAGCGCGGCCTTCAGCATCGCCGGCGGCGGCGACACGCTGGCGGCGATCGCCAAGTACGGCATCGAGAAGGATGTCGGCTACATCTCGACCGGCGGCGGCGCCTTCCTCGAGGTGCTCGAAGGCAAGACGCTGCCGGCCTTCGAGATCCTCGAGCGCCGCGCCGCCGGCTGATTACCACGCGCCAGCGCAAGTCTGCTATCGGTTGCCCGCATCGTGGCGGCGGGCAAACGGGCGTAACCTCCGTCGCCTGCAAAAACGACGGAGGCACCCGATGTCCCATGACCTTTCAGCGGCCGAACAGGCCTTGCGCGACGCCGCGCGCGAGTACCACCGCGCCCCCACCCGCGGCAAGATCTCCGTCACGCCGACCAAACCGCTGTCCAACCAGCGCGACCTGAGCCTGGCCTACTCGCCCGGCGTCGCCTACCCCTGCCTGGACATCGAGGCCGACCCCGGCCTGGCGGCCGATTTCACCAGCCGCGGCAACCTGGTCGGCGTGGTCACCAACGGCACCGCGGTGCTGGGGTTGGGCGACATCGGCCCGCTGGCGGCCAAGCCGGTGATGGAGGGCAAGGGCTGCCTGTTCAAGAAGTTCGCCGGCATCGACGTGTTCGACATCGAGCTGGCCGAACGCGACCCCGACAAGCTGGTCGAGATCATCGCCGCGCTCGAGCCCACGCTGGGCGGCATCAACCTCGAGGACATCAAGGCGCCGGAGTGCTTCGTGATCGAGCGCCGGCTGCGCGAGCGGCTGAAAATCCCGGTCTTCCACGACGACCAGCATGGCACTGCGATCATCTCGTCGGCCGCACTGATCAACGCGCTGGAGCTTGTCGGCAAGGCCATCGGCAGCGTCAAGGTCGTCGTCTCGGGCGCCGGCGCCGCGGCGATCGCCTGCCTGGACCTGATGGTCAGCCTGGGCGTGGCGATCGAGAACGTCTTCGCGGTCGATTCGAAGGGCGTGATCCGCGAGGGTCGCGGCGACAAGCTGGACGAATCCAAGCAGCGCTACTGCCAGAAGACCGACGCCAAGACGCTGGCCGAGGTGATCCGGGGTGCCGATGTCTTTCTCGGCTGCTCGGCCGCCGGGGTGCTGACGCCCGAGATGGTCAAGACCATGGCCTCGCAGCCGATCATCCTGGCGCTGGCCAACCCCGAGCCCGAGATCCGGCCCGAACTGGCCAAGGCCGCGCGGCCCGACTGCATCGTCGCCACCGGCCGCTCGGACTACCCGAACCAGGTCAACAACGTCCTGTGCTTCCCCTACATCTTCCGCGGTGCGCTCGACTGCGGCGCGACGACGATCAACGAGGCGATGAAGCTGGCCTGCGTGCGCGAGATCGCCGCGCTGGCCAAGGCCGAGGCCAGCGACGAGGTCGCCGCCGCCTATGTCGGCAAGGAGCTGAAGTTCGGCCCCGAGTACATCATCCCGACGCCGTTCGACGTTCGGCTGATCCTGCGCATCGCCCCGGCGGTGGCCCGCGCCGCCGCCGAGTCGGGCGTGGCCAGCCGGCCGATCGCCGACCTGGAGGCCTACCGTCAGCAGCTGACCCGCTTCGTCTACCAGACCGGCATGGTGATGCGGCCGGTGTTTGCCGCGGCGCGCGCGGCCTGTGCCAGCAAGCCGGCCAGGGTGGTCTACGCCGAGGGCGAGGACGAGCGCGTGCTGCGCGCGGTGCAGGTGGTGCTCGACGAAGGGCTGGCCCAGCCGATCCTGATCGGCCGGCCGGCGGTGATCGACATGCGCGTCGAGCGGGCCGGGCTGCGGCTGCAGCGCGGCGTGCACTTCGAGGTCTGCGATCCCGAGAACGACCCGCGTTTCCGCAGCTACTGGGAGCAGTACCACGCGCTGATGGGCCGCGACGGCGTCTCGCCCGAGGCGGCCAAGGCGGCGGTGCGGCGCAGCAACACGCTGATCGCCAGCCTGATGCTGCGGCGCGGCGAGGCCGATGCCATGCTGTGCGGCCTGGTCGGCCGCTACGAGCAGCACCTGGACCATGTGCGCAGCGTGATCGGCCGGCGTGCGGACGCCCGCACGATGGCCGCGATGAACGCGGTGATGCTGCCCGAGCACACGCTGTTCATCGCCGACACCTTCGTCAACGAGCAGCCCGGCGCCGAGGACCTGGCCGACATCGCGCGGATGGCGGCGCACGAGGTGCAGCGCTTCGGCCTGCCGCCCAAGGTGGCGTTCCTGTCGCATTCGATGTTCGGCAGCTCGCAGCGCGAGCCGGCACGGCGCATGCGCGCGGCGCGCGACCTGTTCGTCGCACAGGCCCCCGGGGTCGAGTGCGACGGCGAGATGCAGGGCGATGCCGCGCTGTCCGAGGCGATTCGCGGCAGCTTCCTGGGCGACAGCCGCCTGAAGGGCGCGGCCAACCTGCTCGTGTGCCCCAACCTGGATGCCGCCAACATCCTGTTCAACGTGCTGAAGGTCACCGCCAGCCACGGCGTGACGATCGGCCCGATCCTGCTCGGCGCGGCGGCGCCGGTGCACATCCTGACGCCCTCGGCGACGATGCGGCGGGTCGTCAACATGACGGCGCTGGCGGTGGCCGACGCCGCCGGCGCGAAAGATCCCGCGATGTAACCGGCGCCACGCCGGCCATGCCGATAATCGCGAGCCACGCACCAGGATCGACTGCCATGCCACGCGCCACCAAGATCGTCGCCACCCTCGGCCCCGCCAGCAGCGACCCCGACGTGCTCGAGCGGCTGCTGTCCGCCGGCGTCGACGTGGTGCGCCTGAACTTCAGCCACGGCAGCGCGCAGGACCACATCGACCGGGCCAACCTGGTCCGCTCGATCGCGCAGAAGCTCGGCAAGCCGGTCGCGCTGATGGCCGACCTGCAGGGCCCGAAGATCCGCGTCGGCAAGTTCGCCGACGGCAAGGTGCAGCTGGCCGCCGGCGAGCGCTTCGTGCTCGATGCCGCGCGCGCCGAGCCGGGCGCGCTCGACGGCGTGGGGCTGGACTACAAGGAGCTGCCGCGCGACGTGAAGCCCGGCGACACGCTGCTGCTCAACGACGGCCTGATCGTGCTGACCGTCGAGGCGGTGCGCGGCGAACAGGTACACACCGTCGTGAAGGTCGGCGGCGAGCTCAGCAACAACAAGGGCATCAACAAGCAGGGCGGCGGCCTGACGGCACCGGCGCTGACCGCCAAGGACATGGAGGACATCAAGACCGCGATGGCCTTCCAGGCCGACTACGTCGCGGTGAGCTTCCCGAAGAGCGCCACCGACATGGAGATGGCGCGCCAGCTGGCCAACGTCGCCGGCGAGCCCTGGCGCCACAAGCCGGGGATGATCGCCAAGATCGAGCGCAGCGAGGCGATCCCGCTGCTCGATCCGATCCTGCGGGCCAGCGACGGCATCATGGTCGCGCGCGGCGACCTGGCGGTGGAGGTCGGCAATGCCGCGGTGCCGGCGCTGCAGAAGAAGATGATCCGCATGGCGCGCGAGCACGACAAGATCACGATCACCGCGACCCAGATGATGGAGAGCATGATCGTCAACCCGGTGCCCACGCGCGCCGAGGTCAGCGACGTGGCCAACGCGGTGCTCGACGGCACCGACGCGGTGATGCTCAGCGCCGAGACCGCGGCCGGCAAGTACCCGGTCGAGACGGTCGAGCAGATGGCGATGATCGCGCTGGAGGCCGAGCGCGCCGAGGACGTGCGGCTGGACGCCAACTTCACCGACCGGGTCTTCAGCCGGATCGACCAGAGCATCGCGATGGGCGCGCTGTTCACCGCCTACCACCTGGGCTGCAAGGCGATCGTCGCGCTGACCGAGTCGGGCAGCACGGCGTTGTGGATGAGCCGGCACAACATCCATGTGCCGATCTTCGGCATGACCTCCAAGGCCGGGTCGCAAGCCCGCATGGCGCTGTACCGCAACGTGCGGCCGCTGCTGATCCCGCCGCACACCGACCGCGACACCGCGCTGGCGGAGGCCGAGCGCCTGCTGGTCGAGCGCGACGTGCTGCGCCCGGGCGACACCTACGCGATCACCTGCGGCGAACCGATGGGCTACCCCGGCGGCACCAACATGCTGAAGGTCTGCCGGGTGGGCTGAGCGCCCGGCCCCGCTCAGGCGGGCGCCAGCTCACGAACGCTCTCGACCATCGCCGCCACGCTCGGCGCCATGTTCAGCGCCACCAGCTCGACCTCGGGGTGCTGGTGATGGAACACCCGCAGCAGTTCGTCGACGAAGCCGTGGCCCACGTCGGCCAGACCGTCGAAGTCCAGCTCGACCCGCCTGAACTGCTGCAGCCTCGACGCCACGCGCTGCGCCTGGGCCCGCGAGTCCAGCGCCACCTGGGCGTCGCTGATCAGCTTCAGCGGCACGACCGTGCGCTCGAAGCCGCAGCCCAGGCCGTCCAGGCTGTAGCGGCGCAGCACGTCGGCCAGCGTGCGCCGGGTGTCCAGGCAGATGCCGACATACACCGAACTGCCGTGCCGGCACGCCGGACGGGCCCGCCGCCATTGCTCGCGCTGCCAGTCGCATTGCTGGAAGGCCAGGTTGTTGGCGTGCAGGTCGATCACGTCGGCCAGCCGGGCGGTGAAGAACAGGCCGCGGCCGCTGTGGCGGTCGGGGCGGGTGCTGAGCTTGCCCTTGGCCAGCTCGAGCATCGCCAGCACGGGGTCGCTGATCTGGTAGGTCTCGCCGATCGCGTCGAAGATGCCGCGGCCGTCGTCGCTGACCAGCAGCTGCAGCTGCTGCGGCGTCTGCCGCATCGACACCGTCACCCGGCTGCCGCCGCTGTGCTCGATGGCGTTGTTGAGCAGCTCGGTGAAGGCATGCTGGGCCATCCGCGCGACAGGGTCGGGCAGCTCGAAGCACGGCAGGAAGTCGCACGACCAGGGCAGGTCCTCCTGCAGCCCGGCGATCGGGTAGCTGCGCACCACCTGGCGCAACAGGCCCGGCGCGTAGCGTCTGCGTCGCGGCGAACCCTCGGCGCGCAGCCACTGCGTGGCCACCAGGTCGCGCAGCAAGGCCCGCGCGCGCGCCGGTCCGACCTGAAGGCGCTCGGCAAGGGCTTGTCGAAGCGTGTCGGGGTGGCGCAGCGCGAGCTCGGTGATCCAGGCGGTGATGTCGCTCAAGACGGGGCGGGCCATGATGCAAGTTCCTCCAGGCGGCAGAACGGCCGCTTCGCCAGTGTGGCGGCCCGCTGTGCCGCAGGAACGGCGAAAAGGCACCGGATTCGCCGCCTGATCGGGCGCGGACTCGTTCGCGCCGGGCGGCCACGCTGCCGCGTGCGGCCCGCTCGCGCAGTCCTCGCGCGACAGCGGCCGACCGATACAATGGCGGGCGGTTACGTGGCTGTTTCAGCCCCGGCCAGGCACCCGCGGGCAAACCCGCGACCCGGCCCGGTCGTCCCGGCGGCCGCCGGCCCCCCACCCCACATGCAGGATCGCTCATGCCTCTCGTCTCGATGCGCCAGCTGCTCGACCCTGCCGCCGAAAACGGCTATGGCATTCCGGCCTTCAACGGCAACAACCTCGAGCAGGTGCAGGCGGTGATGACCGCCGCGTCCGAAGTCGACGCACCGGTGATCCTGCAGGCCAGCGCCGGCGCCCGCAAGTACGCCGGCGAGCATTTCATCCGCCACCTGATCCAGGCCGCCACCGAGAGCTGGCCGAACGTGCCGCTGGTGATGCACCAGGACCACGGCCAGAGCCCGGCGATCTGCCAGGGCGCGATCGACCTGGGCTTCGGCTCGGTGATGATGGACGGCTCGCTGCGCGAGGACGGCAAGACGCCGGCCTCGTTCGACTACAACGTCGAGGTCACGCGCAAGGTGGTCGAGATGGCGCACCGGGTCGGCGTCACCGTCGAGGGCGAACTCGGCTGCCTGGGCTCGCTGGAGACCGGCGAGGCCGGGGAAGAGGACGGCATCGGCGCCGTCGGCAAGCTCGACCATTCGTCGCTGCTGACCGACCCGGAGGAGGCCGCCCAGTTCGTCAAGGCGACCCAGCTCGACGCGCTGGCGATCGCCATCGGCACCAGCCACGGCGCCTACAAGTTCACCCGCAAGCCCACCGGCGACATCCTGGCGATCAGCCGCGTCAAGGAGATCCACCAGCGCATCCCCAACACCCACCTGGTGATGCACGGCAGCTAGAGCGTGCCGCAGGACCTGCTGGCCGAGGTGCGCAAGTACGGCGGCGACCTGAAGGAGACCTATGGCGTGCCGGTCGAGGAGATCCAGGAAGCGATCAAGCACGGCGTGCGCAAGATCAACATCGACACCGACATCCGGCTGGCGATGACCGGCGCGATCCGCCGCTTCCTGGTCGAGAACCCGGGCAAGTTCGATCCGCGCGAGTACCTGAAACCGGCGCGCGAGGCGGCCAAGGCGATCTGCCAGCAGCGCTACGTGCAGTTCGGCTGCTCGGGCCAGGGCAGCAAGATCAGGCCGCAGAGCCTGACGGTCATCGCGCAGCGCTACACCACCGGCGAGCTGGCACAGGTCGTCAACTGACGCGAACCGACTCGATCGCGCCCGGCGGCAGCCGGCGCAGGGATTTCGCAGGGGCCTTCCGGCCCCTTTTTCATCGCCGCTGCAGCGGGCGGAGCAGCACCGCAGCGGCCGACGCTGGCGCCGAGGCCTTGGCGGCGGATGCGGCGGCGCGGCGGTCCCCGCACGGACCCCGGGGGCACAATCAACGGCTGATTCCGCCCCGATGGACACCGACATGAGCACCCCTGCGCTGCTGGAAACCCACCTTCACTCGTTGCCGCTGCTGGCGCGCGGCAAGGTCCGCGACAACTATGCGGTCGGCGACGATCGGATCCTGATGGTGGCCAGCGATCGCATCTCGGCGTTCGACGTCGTGATGGGGCAGCCGATCCCGGGCAAGGGGGTGCTGCTGACGCAGATGGCGCTGTTCTGGTTCGGGAAGCTGGCGCACGTGGTGCCGAATCACCTGACCGGCGAGCCGCCGGAAAGCGTGGTGGCACCCGACGAGGTGTCGCAGGTGGCCGGCCGGTCCATGCTGGTCAAGCGCCTGAAGGCGCTGCCGGTGGAGGCGGTGGTGCGCGGCTACCTGGCCGGATCGGGTTGGAAGGAGTACCAGCAGAACGGCCGGGTCTGCGGCGTGCCGTTGCCCCCGGGGCTGAAGAACGCCAGCCGGCTGCCGCAGCCGATCTTCACGCCGGCGACCAAGGCCGAGATGGGCGAGCACGACGAGAACATCCCGTTCGAGCGCATGGTCGACCTGATCGGCCCGGACATCGCGCACCGGGTGCGCGAGATCTCGCTGCAGCTCTACACCGAAGCCGCCGCCTACGCTCTCACGCGCGGCATCATCATCGCCGACACGAAGTTCGAATTCGGACTCGACCGCGACGGCACGCTGACCCTGATGGACGAGATCCTCACCCCGGACTCGTCGCGCTTCTGGCCGCTGGAGTCGTATCGCGAGGGCACGAATCCTCCGAGTTACGACAAACAGTTCTTGCGGGATTGGCTTGAAACGGTTCGGATCGACGGATTGGCTTGGGACAAGAAGGCGCCTGCACCAACTATTCCTCCCGATATTTGTGAAATGACAGCCGACCGTTATCGAGCGTCGGTGTCAGCGCTGCAAGACTGAGGCCCAAAATGGATTCCCGACTACTAGCCACCTTGAATTCGCAAGCTAGCAGTACGCGTGATCCCGTTGTTTGGGCGCGAGCAGTTTGCCGCGCCGCTTCGCATTTTGCACGGCACGGCCAAACGAAGGAGGCCCTTACGTCCATTGGCGTAGTTCGCGCCCATTTCGGGCCAGAGCTTCATCCTGAGGTCGCTTCTTGGCTAATGCTGGCGGAGGGAGTCCTGCACTTCTTTCAGTGGCGAACGTATGAGGCCTATGACCGCATTCGTCGCGCCTATGGGCTCGCAATTGCACTCAGAACGGAATCCGCGATCCCAAGTTGCGCAGCTTGGATGGCCCACATCGAGTTCAACGACGGCGCGTATGACAAGATGCTCACTCACATTAGGGAAGCACTTACAAGCGCAGCAGACGATGACCATCAAGCCCGGGCTCGAGCGTCTTTGGTAATTGCCGATTCTTATCAGCTCAGCGGCAGCTATCAATTGGCCAGGCCTTGGTATGACAAGGTGAGGCAGCATGCTTCGGCGGAAGGTGATGAAGCCACATTAAGTGCGATGCTCTACAACGTAGCTGCCTTTCGCGCGGCAAATGTGCGACTTGCAGACACCTTCGGCGCTGAAGCAGGGGCCGAGGCCTATAGAGCGAAGATGGAGGCGTCTTCGTCCATCAACTATGACTTTGCTATCGGAACTTCGGAGCTAAGTTTCCTCACCCCCATTCTTCGCAGCTTGATTCTCACCATCGAAAAAAAGTTTGACGAGGCACTTGTCATTCTTGAGTCGCTTGAAATGGAAAACCTACCGAAGCGAACACTTCCTCCAATCTTCGCTGATATGGCTTGGTGCAATATAAACCTTGGTGAGCGCGATCTTGCCTGGAGTTTTGCCGGACGAGCCGAGAATGAGATAGGGGCGTTGACCGACACCGACGATATTGCATATGTCGAGTCCCGAATCGCCCAGGTCGCAAATGCTCTGAACTTGCACGATGAGGCAAGTGAGCATATGGATAGAGCCCTACAGGCCTTGTCCAAACACAAGGCGTTTCAGAATGAACTCCTTGTCAAACTTCAAGCAATACTGTGAAGACACTCCAAGAAATATAAACCCGGCTGACGCCGGGTTTTTCCTTCTCAAGTCCTAACCATTACTACGGCTTATTCCCGGTGGGAAACGGCCAAGCGGCGGCCGGACTGAGCGCCGTCTTCGCAGTAGGAGCCGCTGGTGCAGGGGCCGCTGGGGCGGCAGGTGCCTTCTTGGCAGCAGCCTTCTTGGCCGGAGCCTTCTTGGCAGCCGCCTTCTTCGCGACAGCCTTCTTGGCAGGCGCCGCCTTCTTCGCTGCCGCCTTCTTGGCCGGCGCAGCCTTCACCGCTGGCTTCTTGGCCGGTGCCGCTTTCTTGGCGGGGGCGGCCTTCTTGGCCGGTGCAGCCTTCTTGGCCGGTGCAGCCTTCTTGGCTGCAGCCTTCTTCGCCGGTGCCGCCTTCTTGGCCGGTGCAGCCTTCTTCGCAGGCGCAGCCTTGACGGCCGGCTTCTTGGCCGGAGCGGCCTTCTTCGTCGCAGTTGCCATGACAATCTCCTTGATCAAGTTGCAAATGACGCCCGGCCGATCTGGCGGCTCGGGCGATTCATCGACAAGGCGACGCAGCCCTCGGGTGCCTGCGTGGCCGTCTCGATGAACGGGGATGCGCCCACGACTCGCCGCTTCTGACGACGGCGATGACATGGACGCGGATCTTGATCTGCTTCGGGATCGTGCACCCGGCACCTGTGTGCCGCTGGCGCTCAGTCCCAGCTCAGTGCGCCACCGGACTGGTACTCGATGACGCGGGTCTCGAAGAAATTTCTCTCCTTCTTCAGGTCGATCATTTCGCTCATCCAGGGGAACGGGTTCTCCTCGTTCGGGAAGAGCGCCTCCAGGCCGATCTGCGTCGCCCGCCGGTTGGCGATGTAGCGCAGGTAGCCCTTGAACATCGATGCGTTCAGACCCAGCACGCCGCGCGGCATGGTGTCTTCGGCATAGCGGTACTCGAGTTCGACCGCCTTCAGGAACAGCGCCTTGATCTCGGCCTTGAAGGCAGGCGTCCACAGCTGCGGGTTCTCGAGCTTGATCTGGTTGATCAGGTCGATGCCGAAGTTGCAGTGCATCGACTCGTCGCGCAGGATGTACTGGTACTGCTCGGCCGCGCCGGTCATCTTGTTCTGCCGGCCCATCGACAGGATCTGCGTGAAGCCGACGTAGAAGAACATGCCCTCCATCAGGCAGGCGAACACGATCAGGCTGCGCAGCAGGGTCTGGTCGGCCTCCAGGGTGCCGGTCTTGAAGTCGGGGTCCATGATCGCGTTGATGAACGGGATCAGGAACTGGTCCTTGTCGCGGATCGAGGGGACCTCGTTGTAGGCGTTGAAGATCTCGCCCTCGTCGAGCCCCAGCGACTCGACGATGTACTGGTAGGCGTGGGTGTGGATCGCCTCCTCGAAGGCCTGGCGCAGCATGAACTGGCGGCACTCGGGCGCCGTGATGTGGCGATAGGTGCCCAGCACGATGTTGTTGGCGGCCAGCGAATCGGCAGTGACGAAGAAGCCGAGGTTGCGCTTGATGATGCGGCGCTCGTCCTCGCTCAGGCCGTTGGGATCCTTCCAGGTCGCGATGTCGCGCGACATGTTGATCTCCTGCGGCATCCAGTGGTTGGCGCAGGTGGCGAGGTACTTCTCCCAGGCCCACTTGTACTTGAAGGGCACCAACTGGTTGACGTCGGTCTGGCCGTTGATGATGCGCTTGTCGGCGGCCACCACGCGGTGGTGCGACGGTGACGGAACGGCAGTGGTACGGGGCAGCGACGGAGCCGCGATCGGCACCTCGGCAGACAGCGAGGGCTCGGCGACCAGTGAGGCAGTCTTCGGCAGGCTACGAACTTCTTCTTCCCAGACCAGCATGTGCGTATGTCCTATGGCGCGTGATTATGTGAGTGTTGCGTGCGAACACCAAGCACTAGTTGACAAGCGAGCGCATTTGCGACCCACGTTGTTGCAGTGGCGCATCGCGATCGGCCGCGCGATGCGCAGCGCGATCGCATGCATCGCTCACTGACAGGCTTCGACTCACTGGCAAGCTTCGAGTCACTGGCAGGCTTCGAGTCACTGGCAGGCCTCGCAGTCGGGCTGATCGATCGAGCAGAACTTGATGTCGCTGCCCGCGGCTTCCTGCATCGCGGCCGCAGCCGCCATGCCGCCACCACCCTGCGCGGACACCGCGTTCATCGCACCCGAATGCACGGTCGACTTCTCCGCCGCGGTGGCGCCCACGGTGCGCAGGTAGTAGGTGGTCTTCAGGCCACGCAGCCAGGCGAGCTTGTAGGTCTCGTCGAGCTTCTTGCCCGAGGCCCCGGCGATGTAGATGTTCAACGACTGCGCCTGGTCGATCCACTTCTGCCGGCGCGCCGCAGCTTCCACCAGCCACTGCGCCTCGATCTCGAAGGCGGTGGCGTACAGGCGCTTCAGCTCCTCGGGCACGCGGTCGATGCGGCGCAGCGAGCCGTCGAAGTGCTTCAGGTCCATCACCATCACGTCGTCCCACAGGCCCAGGCGCTTCAGGTCGCGCACCAGGTACTCGTTGACCACCGTGAACTCGCCCGACAGGTTGCTCTTGACCGACAGGTTGCCGAAGCAGGGCTCGATCGAGGCGTCCACGCCGATGATGTTGCTGATGGTGGCGGTGGGCGCGATGGCCACGCAGTTGCTGTTGCGCATGCCGTGCTCGCGGATGCGCTCACGCAGTGCGTCCCAGTCCATGGTCATCGAACGGTCGGCCTCGACGTAGCCGCCCCGCTGCTCAGCCAGCAGTTCCAGCGAATCCAGGGGGAGCACACCGCGGTCCCACAGGCTGCCGCGGTAGCTGCTGTAGCGGCCGCGCTCCTCGGCCAGCTCGGTGCTGGCCCAGTAGGCGTGGTAGCACAGCGCCTCCATGCTGCGGTCGGCGAATTCCACCGCCGCGTCGCTGGCATAGGGCACCCGCAACTGGTACAGGCTGTCCTGGAAGCCCATGATGCCCAGGCCCACCGGGCGGTGACGCAGGTTGCTGTCGCGGGCCTTCTTCACCGCGTAGTAGTTGATGTCGATGACGTTGTCGAGCATGCGCATCGCCGTTGACACCGTCTTCTTCAGCTTGGCCTGGTCGATGGCACCGTCCTTCAGGTGCTGCGCCAGGTTCACGCTGCCCAGGTTGCACACCGCGATCTCGGTGTCGCCGGTGTTCAGTGTGATCTCGGTGCACAGGTTGGAGCTGTGCACCACGCCCACGTGCTGCTGCGGGCTGCGCACGTTGCAGGCGTCCTTGAACGTGATCCAGGGATGCCCGGTCTCGAACAGCATCGACAGCATCTTGCGCCACAGGTCCTTGGCCGGCATGCGCTTGAAGAGCTTGAGCTCGCCGCGGTCGACCTTGGCCTCGTAGGCGGTGTAGGCCTCCTCGAAGGCCTTGCCGAACTTGTCGTGCAGGTCGGGGCAGGTGCTGGGGCTGAACAGGGTCCAGTCGCCGCCTTCGATCACCCGCTTCATGAACAGGTCGGGGATCCAGTTGGCGGTGTTCATGTCGTGCGTGCGCCGACGATCGTCACCGGTGTTCTTGCGCAGCTCGAGGAACTCCTCGATGTCCAGGTGCCAGCTTTCGAGGTAGGCGCAGACCGCACCCTTGCGCTTGCCGCCCTGGTTCACGGCCACGGCCGTGTCGTTGACCACCTTGAGGAAAGGCACCACGCCCTGGCTCTTGCCGTTCGTGCCCTTGATGTAGCTGCCGAGCGCACGCACGCGCGTCCAGTCGTTGCCCAG
>JAEUOY010000128.1 GCA_016790515.1 Burkholderiaceae bacterium
CGCCGATTAGAACGCACCCGCACCGGCGGCGGGTTACGAGCGATGTACAGCGTCGGCCGAAGCGGCCGGGCGCCCGGCTACGAGTTCGCCCGCACTTCCTCGATGGAGGTCAACCCCGCCCATACCTTCTCGATGCCATCCTGCCGCAGCGTGTTCATGCCGTCGGCGAGCGCGTGGCGCAGGATGTCGTCGCTGCGGGCGCCGCTCTGGATCTTCTGCCTCACGCCGCGCGAGACGGTCATCAGCTCGTGCAGGCCCATTCGTCCGCGCAGGCCCGTGCCGTGGCATTGCTCGCAGCCGGCGCACCGGTATTTCAGGAGCCGGCCCTCGCCGCCGCCGTGGCGCTGTGTCCAGCCGGCGAGCACGGCGTCGTCGCCGGGTGCCCCCTCCACGCCTTGCAGGACGCTGCGGTAGTCATGCAGCAGTTCATCGCGCCACTCGGCGCTCGCGGGCTCGCTGGTACGGCAGTTCGTGCACAGGCGCCGCACCAGGCGCTGGGCCAGCACGCCGAGCAAGGCATCGGCGAAGTTGAACGGGTCCATGCCCATGTCGAGCAGGCGTGTCACGGTCTCGGCGGCGCTGTTGGTGTGCAGCGTGCTGAGCACCAGGTGGCCGGTGAGGGAGGCCTCGATGGCCACCTGCGCCGTCTCCTGGTCGCGGATCTCGCCGACCATGATGACGTCCGGGTCGGCGCGCAGGAAGGCACGCAGCGCCTTCGCGAAGGTCCAGTCGATCTTCGGGTTGACCTGCACCTGGCGCAGGCCGGGCTGGGTGATCTCGACCGGGTCCTCGGCGGTCCAGATCTTGCGTTCGGGGGTGTTGATGTGGTTCAGCGCGGCATGCAGCGTGGTCGTCTTGCCGCTGCCGGTGGGGCCGACGCACAGCACCAGACCGTAGGGCCGCTCGATCACCGCCTTCAGCTGGGCCAGCGTGTCGGCCTGCAGCCCCATGCCGTCCAGCGGCAGCGTGCGCGCCGAGGCCAGCAGCCGCATCACCACGTCCTCGAGCCCGTTGGCGGTCGGGATGGTGGCGACCCGCAGTTCGAGCTTCTGGCCCTGCACCCAGCGGCCGAAGGCGATCTTGCCGTCCTGCGGCTTGCGTCGCTCGGAGATGTCCAGGTCGCACATGATCTTGATGCGCGCGACCAGCGCCGACCGGTAGGTGTGCGGCAGCTCGATGTAGGGCCTGAGCACGCCGTCGTGGCGGAAGCGCACCTTGACCTTCTCGCGCCCCGGCTGGCATTCGACGTGGATGTCGGAAACGCCTTGCTGGTGCGCCTCGAGGATCATCGTGTTGATCAGCCGCACCAGCGAGTTGTCGCTCTGCTCGAGCTGGATCTCCTCGTCGCGCGCATCGCCGGGGGCCTGCTGCAGTTCCAGGTTGGCCAGCAGCCTGTCGGTGGTGTTGGCGTTCTCGCTGGCGGCGCTGCCCATCGCGTTGAGCAGTTCGGGCGAGGGCTCGATGTTGTCCTTGCCCAGCCGGGTGTAGGCGCGCTCGACCGCCGCCGCCAGCGAGCCGGCGCGGGCCAGCACCGGCACCACCTTGCACTGGGCCGAGAACTCCAGCTCGTCGATCGCCTTGCGCGACGTGGGGTCTTCCAGCGCCACCACCAGGCGGCCGTTGTGCAGCAGCAGCGGCAGCGCCAGCAGCCGGCGCGCGGCGGCCAGCGGCAGCCGCAGCGCGGCCTCGGGATCGGCCGCGAAGGCGCCGACGTCGACGATCGGGTAGCCCATCTTGCGCGCCAGCGCGGTCTGCAGATCCGTGCGGCTGACCACGCCGCGGCGCACCAGCATCTCGCCCAGCGGCACGCTGCGGTCGCCCGACTGCAGCTTCAGCGCGTCGGCCAGCCCCGACGGGGTGATCATGCCCAGCGCCAGCAGGGCCTCGCCGATGCGCACCATCGGCATCCTGGCCTGCTGCTCGATGGCCGCGATCAGCTGATCGTGGCTGCTGATCTGCTGCGCCAGCAGCACGTCGCCGACCCTGCGCGCGGCAGCGGCCGGCAGCGCTTCGCCGGGTGCCTCGTCGAGCGGCATCCGCACCGTGCTGGGCTCGTCGGCGTCCTCGTCGTCGGGCCGACCCTCGGTCTCGACCCCGGCCAGCATCGGCCGCGGGAAGAAGGCGCGCCGCAGCCGCCCGCTGGCATCGATCGGCGTGAAGGTGAACAGCCCCAGCGCCGTCTCGACCTGGCCCACGCTGTCGATGCTGAGCCGGCTGCCGTCCTTGAAGCGCAGCCGGCAGCGTTCCAGCAGGCCCTGCGGCGGCAGCGGCGCGGTGGCGTCGGGGGCCAGGCCCGCGGCGGCGGTCAGGGGTTCGAGCGGCCGGGTCAGCGCGAGGCGGCGGAACTGCGTGAGCTTGAGCGTCAGCACGCTGCGCGCCGGCGGGATGTTCAGGCTCACCAGCGCGGCGTCGGCGTCGATGCCGATCAGCCGGCCGGCGCTGACCTTGCCGCTCGGACCCTCGATCTCGCAGGGTTCGGGCTCGGTCTGCGGCAGCGCCGGTCCGTAGCCGCGAACCGGCGGCATGGGCCAGGCGAAGAGTGCTGCCGAGGGCTGAGCCGCGGCCTTGGGCGGCAGTGGCGAAGGCGCACTGACTTCGTGGGCCAGCGGCACCAACGACAACGGCGGCTGGGACAGGTCGGACATGGCGGTTCCTGGTGACGGCGGCAGCGGCCCGTGCGTGCGCTAGCTGGACGGCCGGGCAGTGCCCCGATGCTAGGCGGGCCGCGCCGGCGGCCAAGGCGAGAACAGGGCGGTTTTCGGCCCCCTGCTCGGCGGGTTTGCCGTGATCAGGCCATCTTCGCCGGCAGCGCGGTGACGATGCCCGGGAACAGCCAGATCAGCGCCACCGCGGCGACCATCAGCAGGAAGAACGGCAGCGCCACGCGGGCCAGCCAGCCGATCTCGCGCCGGGTCATGCCCTGCAGCACGAACAGGTTGAAGCCCACCGGCGGGGTGATCTGCGCCATCTCGACCACCAGCACGATGAAGATGCCGAACCACAGCAGGTCGATGCCGGCCTTCTGCACCGTCGGCAGGATCACGCCCATCGTCAGCACGACCATCGAGATGCCGTCGAGGAAGCAGCCGAGCACGATGTAGAAGGCCATCAGCGCGACCAGCAGCGCCAGCGGGCTCAAGCCCATCGCGCCGATCCATTCGGCCAGGTGGCGCGGCAGGCCGATGTAGCCCATCGCCAGGGTCAGGAACGACGCGCCGGCCAGGATCAGCGCGATCATGCAGTACAGCCGGGTGCCGCCCAGCAGCGAGTCCTTGAACGTGGCCCAGCTCAGCGAGCCCTGCGCGGCCGACAGCAGCAGTGCGCCCAGCACGCCGACGCCGGCGGCCTCGGTCGCGGTGGCCACGCCGCCGTAGATCGAGCCCAGCACCGCGGCGATCAGCAGCACGACCGGGATCAGGTGGCGGCTCTCGTGCAGCTTCTGCGACAGGCTCATCGGCGGGTCGGCCGGCGGCACGCGCGAGCGGTTCAGCAACGCCCAGACCGCCAGGTAGCCGGAGAACAGCCCGGCCAGCAGGACGCCCGGCAGCACGCCGGCCATGAACAGCCTGGCGATCGAGACGTCGGCCGAGACGCCGTAGACGATCATGATGATCGACGGCGGGATCAGCAGGCCCAGCGTGCCGGCGCCGGCCAGCGAGCCGATCGCGATGTCGTCGGGGTAGCCGCGGCGCTGCAGTTCGGGCAGCGTCATCTTGCCGATCGTCGCGCAGGTCGCCGCGCTCGACCCCGACACCGCGGCGAAGATGGTGCAGCCGATCACGTTGGTGTGCAGCAGCCGCCCGGGCAGCGCCTGCACCCAGGGCGCCAGGCCGCGGAACATGTCGTTCGACAGGCGGGTGCGGAACAGGATCTCGCCCATCCAGATGAACAGCGGCAGCGCGGTCAGCGTCCAGCTCGACGACGAGCCCCAGATCGTCACCGCCATCGCGTCGCCGGCCGGCCGGCTGCTGAACAGCTGCATGCCGATCCAGGCCACGCCCGACAGCGTCAGGCCGATCCAGACGCCGCTGCCGAGGATCGCGAACAGCGCGAAGACGAGCAGCGCGGTGATCGCGAGGTCGTTCATCGCGGCGTCACTCGTTGCGCAGCGGTTCGTCGGCCGCCGGCGCCGCGCGCAGGCCGCGCCATTCGAGCAGCCACTCGTCGACGAAGGCCACCGTCAGCACCGCGGTGCCCAGCGCCATCACCAGCTGCGGCAGCCACAGCGGGGTGGCATCGTTGCCGGTGGAGACGTCGTTGAACGCGCGCGACTGCCAGACCAGCCGGGCGCTGTAGAAGGCCAGCAGCGCCGACAGCAGCGAGGCGGCGGCCAGCGACCACAGCTCCAGCGCCCGCCGGGTGCGGCCGTGCAGGGCCGACAGCAGCAGCGTGACGCGGATGTGCTCGCCGCGCTTGAGCGTGTGCGCCAGCGCCAGGAAGCCCACCGCGGCCATCAGGTAGCCGGCGTAGGCATCGGTGCCGGGCAGGTGGAAGTGCAGCAGCCGGCCGGCGATCGACAGCATCACCATCACCAGCAGCGCCACCATGCACAGCGCGGCCAGCGCGGCGCAGCCGTCGTACAGCGCGTCGAGGGCGCGCCTCATCGCGGGGCTGCCGGGGCGATCACTTCTGGAAGGCGTCCAGCAGGGCCTTGCCTTCGGCGCCGGCCTTGTCCAGCCATTCCTTCTGCATCGTCTCGCCGACCTTCTTCATGTCGGCCTTCAGCGGCGCGCTGGGCGCCATGATGGTCATGCCGTTCTTCTTCAGCAGGTCGAGGTACTCGGTGTTCTTGGCCTTCGAGAGGGTCCAGCCGCGCGCCTCGGCGTCGGCGCCGGCCTTCAGCAGCGCGGCCTGGGTCGGCTTGTCGAGCGCGTCGAACGCAGCCTTGTTGACGATCACCGCGTTCTTCGGCAGCCAGGCCTGGGTGTCGACGTAGAACTTCAGGTGTTCGTAGGTCTTGGTGTCGTAGCCGGTGGCGCCGCTGGACATGTAGCTCTCGACGACGCCGGTGGCCATCGCCTGGCTCAGCTCGGCGGCCTGCACCGTGACCGGCTGCGCGCCGACCAGCTCGGCGATGCGCGCGGTGCTGGGGCTGTAGGCGCGCCACTTGACGCCCTTCAGGTCGGCGGCGCTGTTGATCGCCTTCTTCGCGTAGATGCCCTGCGGCGGCCAGGCCACCGCGTACAGCAGCAGCATGCCCTGCTCGCCGAGCTTCTTCTCGAGCAGCGGCTTCTGCGCCTTGTACAGCTTGACCGCCTCGTCGTAGCTGTCGGCCAGGAAGGGCAGGCCGTCGGCGGCGTAGATCGGCCATTCGTTGCTGAAGTTGGCCAGCAGGATCTCGCCGATCTGCGCCTGGCCGCCCTGCACCGCGCGCTTGATCTCGGGCGCCTTGAACAGCGCGGCGTTGGCATGCACGGTGATCTTCAGCTTGCCGCCGCTGGCCTTGTCGACATCGGCCGCGAACTGCACCAGGTTCTCGGTGTGGAAGTTGGCGGCCGGGTAGGCGGCGGGCAGGTCCCACTTCGTCTGGGCCAGCGCCAGGGGCGTCAGCGCGGCAAGGCCAAGGGCGAGCACAAGGCGGCGGGTGAAGGTCATGGTGCGGGCTCCGGCAGCGGAACGGGGTTGGACGGGAGAGGCATCGAGAATAGCGGCAAGCGCGGCGCCTTCCATGGGGATTGATCCCTGGGCGTGCCGCGCCCCGGGCGGCGTCGGCTGGCCGTATGCTTGCGCCCGCGGCGGAACGAGACGGGCGGTGCGGGGCATGGGCCAGACGATGGAGCAGGATTCGGCAGCGGCAGGTGCGGCGCGCGCCGGCATTCGGCGGCGCAGCGCCTGGCTGGCGCTGGGTGCCGCGGTGACGACCGCGCTGGGCGTCGCCGAGGCGGTGCAGGCGCTGCCGCTGCCGCAGGACGAACTGCAGCGCCAGTGCTGGACCCAGTACACCCGGGCCCGCACCCGGCCGGGCAAGGACCCGACCACGGTCGATTTCTCGAACCTGCGCAACGGCTATACCGTTCGCTCGCCGTTCCTGGTCGCGTTCGCGGTGCGCGGCATGGGCGTGGCGCCGGCCGGCAAGCCGTTCAAGGGCACCGGCCATCACCATGTGCTGATCGACACCCCGCTGCCGCGCGACATCGGCGCGACGATCCCGTTCTCCGACACCCACAAGCATTTCGGCAAGGGCCAGACCTTCGCCACGCTCGACCTGCCGCCCGGCCCGCACACGCTGCGGCTGCTGTTCGCCGACCATGAGCACCGGCCGTACTTCGTCTACAGCCCGGAGATCCGCATCAACGTGGCCGGCCGGCGCAGTGCCGAGCCGCTGAAGATCGACCCGAAGCGTTTCGACGAGACCTGCGCCGCCTGGTACCAGGACGAGGTCAGCCGGCCGCGCCCGCCGGGCGAATGGCTGGGACTGGCCAACCTGCGCGAAGGCGAGCCGGTGACCAGCCCGTTCACGCTGCATTTCGGCGTCGAGGGCTTCGGCGTCTGCGCCGCCGGCCAGACCGCCGAGCGCAGCGGCCATTTCGTCGTCCAGCTGCTGCAGAGCGGCAAGGCCTTGCAGACGCTGAACCTGAGCAACGGCGCCACCCAGAGCACGCTGTCGCTGCCCAATGGCAGCTACGAGCTGAAGCTGCGCTTCGTCGACGGCGCCAGCGGCCGCGACCTGCTGCCGGCGCACGAGCAGCCGCTGCTGGTCACCGCGCAGGAGCGGATGTAGCCGATGGCACGCGCCAGCGCGCCGCCGGTGCTGCTGCTGACCGGCTTCGAGCCGTTCGACGGCGAGACCGTCAACCCGTCCTGGGAGGTGACCCGGGCGCTGCAAGGCCAGCGCCTCGGCGCCGCCGCGGTGGCCGCGGTGCAGCTGCCCTGTGCCTTCGCCACCGCGCTGCCGGCCTTGCAGGCGGCGCTGGACGCGCACCGGCCGCACTGGGTGCTGGCGCTGGGCCTGGCCGGCAGCCGGTCGGCGATCAGCGTCGAGCGGGTGGCCGTCAACCTGGTCGACGCGCGCATTCCCGACAACGCCGGTGCGCAGCCGGTCGACCAGCCGGTGGTCGACGGCGGCCCGGCGGCGTATTTCACCGGGCTGCCGGCCAAGGCCATCGTCGCGCGGCTGCAGCAGGTGTCGCTGGCCGCCGAGCTGTCGCACAGCGCCGGCAGCTTCGTCTGCAACCAGGTCTTCTACGGGCTGATGCACGCGCTCGAGCGCCACCCCGGGGTGGTCGGCGGCTTCATCCACCTGCCGCCGCTGCCAGAACAGGCGGACCGGCACCCGGCGGCGCGGCCGATGGCGCTGGCCGACCAGGTGCAGGGCGTGCGCGAGGCCGCGGCGCTGCTGGTGGCCGGCGCCGCCGAACTGCATCGGCCGGGCGGGCGCATCGACTGACATGGCACGGCGACGGGCCGTCGCGCTGCTGGCGCTGGTGCTGCTGGTCGCCTGGGCGGGCGCCCGGGCGCAGGACGAAGTGCCCTTCGTCACGACGCCCGACCCCGTCACGCTGGCGATGCTGCGGCTCGCCGGCGTCGGCGCGCAGGACCTGGTCGTCGACCTCGGCTCGGGCGACGGCCGCATCGTGATCACCGCCGCCCGGCGCTTCGGCGCGCGTGGGCTCGGGGTCGAGATCGACCCCGCGCTGGTCGATCTCAGCCGTGCGAATGCGCGCGCCGCCGGCGTTGCCGGGCGCGTCGAGTTCCGCGTCGAGGACCTGTTCCAGACCGAGCTGTCGGCCGCGCAGGTGATCACGATGTACCTGCTGCCCGAGGTCAACCTGCAGCTGCGACCCCGCCTGCTGGCGCTGGCCGCGGGCACCCGCATCGTCAGCCACGACTGGGACCTGGGCGAATGGCAGCCCGAGCGCAGCCTGACGCTGGAGGTGCCCGAGAAGGCGATCGGCCGCGACAAGCGCTCCACCGTCCACCTGTGGGTGGTGCCGGCGCAGGTGCAGGGACTGTGGTGCTCGGCGGGCGGGTCGCTGGCGATCACGCAGCGCTTCCAGACCTTCTCGGCGACGCTGTCGGCGCACGGCGCGCCGGCGCCGGTGGTGGTGTTCGACGGCCGCATCGTGGCCGACCGCCTGCATGCCGGCACCGACGCGCAGGCCGCGGCGATCGCGCTGCGCCTGGCCGGCGACGCGCTGGAGTTCACCCGGTTCGGCGGCCCGGCATCGCAGTTCCGGGACCGCCGCTTCACCCGCGCCGGACCACTGGGCTGCCGCTGATCAGTCGCCTTCGCCACCTTCCCGATAACCGCGCCAGCGCTGCAGCGCGACGCGCATCAGCGCCTGCTGGTCGCGGAAGCGCCGGCAGCCGTCGCAGATCAGCCAGTGCAGCCGCAGCGAGACCGTCTCGATCGGGCGCAGCGGCCGGTCCTGGCTTTCGAGCACCAGGTGGGCGACCTCTCGGCAGTTGCGCATCAGCTTCATCGTGGTGTCAGGCCGGCCGGCCGGCAAACCAGCGCTGCTGCAGGCATTCGCGCAGCCGCAGCCGCGCGCGGTGCAGCAGCACCCACAGGTTGGTCGCGCTGATCTGCAATTCCTTGCAGATCTCGTCGGTGTCCAGCTCCAGCCATTCGCGCATCATGAACACCCGGCCCTGGGCCGCGGGCAACTGCTCGCAGCACAGTTCGAGCACCTCGAAGAACTGGCGCTGGCCGCAGGCAGCCTCGGGGCTGCCCCAGTCGGCGGGCTTGTCGCTCCAGTGGCCGTTGCGGTCGAACAGCGATTCGTCCAGGTCCTCGCTGTCCTCGGTGCCCAACACCGTCGCCTCGCGGTGGTGGCGGCGCAGCTGGTCGACCAGCTTGTGCTTGAGCACGCCGACCAGCCAGGTCTTCAGCTGGCTCTGGCCGCCGAAGCTGTCGGGCTTCTCCAGCGCCGCGAGCAGCGTCTCGGAGACCGCGTCCTCGGCCCAGGCCTCGTTGCGCAGCTGGGTGCGGGCAAATCGCAGCAGCTGCGGTCGCAGCGTCTCGACCTGGGCGGCGAAATCGGGTGGCGGGCTGGCCATCGGCCGTCGGTCGTCCCGGTCAGTCGCCGTAGTCGGACGCTTGCAGCACGATAGGCTGGCCGTGCGGCGTGCGGTCGGCGGCATGGTCCCAGGCGCGGGCACAGCGGGCCAGCTCATCGGCCCGCGCCGCGCCCTTGGCGGCGACCAGCGCCTCGAGCGCGGCCAGCCAGTGGTGGTAATAGGTGTCGCCGAGGTCGGCGTCGCCGCCGCGCTGGGCCTGGTGGATCTGCGCGCTCAGCGCCTCGGCCCACTCGGGCCAGCTGAACAGGCCGCGCTGGTGCAGCTGCAGCGTCATCGCGAAGGCCTGGGCCATCCAGGGTTCGGCGAAGACCGGCCCGGCGTCGTCGCCCGACGCTGCACCTTCGCCGATCGGCAGGCCGGGGCAGGCAGCGAGGTCGATCATGACCCGGCTCCGGCATCGGCGGCCAGGTAGGGTTCCCAGGCGTCGATCGTCACCTTCAGCCCCGGCTGGGCCTCGGCGCCCCACAGCTCGCCGGCGTCGAACACCACGCCGTAGAGCCATTGCGGCTGCTCGCCCAGCCCCTGCGAGTTCGCATCGGCAAACACGTGCACGCCGTGCACCCGCTCGACGACGCCGCGCCGGCCGCGGGCGTAGCCGGGCAGCCGGGTGTGGTGGTCGGGCAGCCCGGTGTGCGTGCGCACCCGGTCGCCGACCCGGAACCGCGCCGCGGCAGCGGCCGGCCGCTCGGTGGTCGAGCCGCGCGCCAGCACCGACGGCACCTCGGCGGCGGCCAGCACCCGCCGGACCGGCACCGGCGGGTGCAGCATCCGGCCGGCGGCCAGTTCGTCGGGCAGCAGCTGGCCGCGCTCGGCCATCAGCCGCTCGAGCGCGGCCAGCCAGATGCGGTAGTAGGTCAGCCGCGCATAGTCGGGCAGGGTCTCGCGGGCGGCGCGGCTCTGGTCGATGTTCCACGAGCCGGTGGCACCCATCGCCAGCGTCAGCGCCAGCGCCTTCGGCTCGAAGGCCTCGTGCCACAGCTCGCCCTCGGGTTCGGGCTGCACCGCGCCGAAGCCGGGCCGGCCGCCGAGATCGGCATGGCTCAGGTAGGTCATGCGACGGGCTCCTTCGGCTGGCCGCAGCCGATCATCGAATCACGCGTCACCAGCTCGGCGAGCTGATCTTCCGACAGCCCCCCGGTGCCCGCCGGGCGCATCGGGATCACCAGGTAGCGCACTTCGGCGGTCGAATCCCAGACCCGGATCTCGGTGGACTCGGGCAGCGTGACGCCGAAATCGGCCAGCACGCCGCGTGGGTCCTTCACCGCCCGCGAGCGGTACGGCGCGCTCTTGTACCAGGTCGGCGGCAGGCCGAGCACCGGCCAGGGGTAGCAGCTGCACAGCGTGCAGACCACCAGGTTGTGGCGCTCGGGCGTGTTGAACAGCGCCACCATGTGCTCGCCCTGGCGGCCGCTGAAGCCCAGCGAGGCGATCGCCGCGGTGGCGTCGCGCTCGAGCCCCTCTGCAAACGCCGGGTCGGACCAGGCCCTGGCGACGACCCGGGCGCCGTTGCGCGGGCCGATCTTGGTCTGGTAGGTGTCGATCAGCAGGTCGAGCGCGGCCGGGTCGATGTAGCCCTTCTGCGTCAGCACCGTCTCCAGCGCGCGCACGCGCAGGTCCATCTCGCCAAGCTCGCTGTGATCGTGACTCATCGAACCACCCTCAGGATGCGCCCGTCGGCGTTGTCGGTCAGCAGGTACAGCCAGCCGTCGGGGCCCTGGCGCACGTCGCGGATGCGCTCGTTCAGCGCCTGCAGCAGCCGTTCCTGCTTCGCCACCGCATTGTTCGCCAGCTCGACGCGGATCAGCGTCTGCGCGCGCAGCGCGCCGATGAACAGGCTGCCCTTCCAGCCCGGGTAGCGGTCGCTGGTCAGGAAGGCCATGCCGCTGGGCGCGATCGAGGTCGGCACCCAGTGGGCCACCGGCGGCTCCACGTCGGCGCGATCGCTGCCTTCGCCGATCCGGGTGCCGATCACGTAGTTGCGGCCGTGGGTGATCACCGGCCAGCCGTAGTTGCGGCCGGGCAGCGTGCGGTTCAGCTCGTCGCCGCCCTGCGGGCCGTGCTCGGTGGTCCACAGCTCGCCGGTGGCCGGATGGATCGCCGCGCCCTGTACGTTGCGGTGGCCCCAGCTCCAGATCTCGGGGCGCGCGCCGGGCCGGCCGACCAGCGGGTTGTCGGCCGGCACGCGGCCGTCGGCTTCGATGCGGACGATCTTGCCGAGGTGGTTGTCCAGCACCTGCGCATCGTCCTTGCGCGAGAAGCGGTCGCCGAGCGTGACGAACAGCCGGCCGTCGGTGCCGAATGCCAGCCGCGAACCGAAGTGCAGGCTGCTGGCCACCTTGGGCGCCTGGCGGAAGATCACCTGCAGCTCGGCCAGCCGTTCGGCCCCGGGCTCGCCGTCGAGCCGGGCGCGGGCCACCGCGGTGCCGTTGTCCGAGCCGCTGCCGGGCTCGCTGTAACTCCAGTAGACCCAGCGGTTGCGGGCGAACTGCGGGTCCAGCACCACGTCGAGCAGCCCGCCCTGGCCGTCGGCCACCACCGCCGGCAGGCCGGGCAGCGGCGGGCCCGGCTTGCCGTCGGCGGCAACGATGCGCATGCGGCCGGGCCGCTCGGTCACCAGCATCCGTCCGTCGGGCAGGAAGGCCAGGCCCCAGGGGTTGACCAGGCCATGGGCCACCGTCACCACCTTGGCTTCGCCGGCCTGCAGCGGTCCGGCCAGCCCGGCGGCGGTCGCGGCCGCGGCGGCCAGCCACTGCCGGCGCGTGACGGGGTGCGGGGAGGTCATGGACGGGGTTCTACCACCGCCGCGGTCGCCGCCGTCGCAGCCGGGTCGACGACCGCTTCCACGACCATCTGCAGCCGCTGCCGACCCTGGTATTCGTCGACGCCGACGCGGTAGGCCAGCGTCACCCGCGCCGGCAGCGGCTCGGCATGGCCGAACCAGATCGCGTCGCGCAGCGCGCCGGCATGGCGCAACCGCAGCTTCAGGTGCTTCTCGCCGACCAGGCGCTGCTGCAGCACCTCGACCTCGTCGCAGAACAGTGGCGCCTCGAAGCCCTGGCCCCAGACCTGCGCGTCGAGCGTGGCCACCGTCGGCAGGTCGAAGTACTCGGCGGCCAGCGGGCCGTCGGTGGCCAGCACGCGGTGCAGCGCGGCCGGCTGCAGCCACTCGGCGGCCACCTGCTGCAGCGCGGCGGCGAAGGCCGGCCACTGGTCTTCGGCCAGCGTGCAGCCGGCGGCCATCGCATGGCCGCCGAAGCGCAGCAGCACGCCGGGGTGGCGCTTGCTGACCAGGTCCAGCGCGTCGCGCAGGTGGAAGCCGGCGATCGAGCGGCCCGACCCCTTCAGCAACCCGTCCTGGCCACGCGCCAGCACGAAGGTGGGCCGGTGCAACCGGTCCTTCAGCCGTCCGGCGACGATGCCGACCACGCCTTCGTGGAAGGCCGGGTCGTACAGCACCAGCGCCGGCGGCGCCGCGGCAGCGTCGGGCTGGGCGGCGAGCAGCCCGTCGAGCAGCGCCTCGGCCTGCAGCCGCATGTCGGACTCGAGCTCGCGCCGCTGGCGGTTGATCGCGTCGAGCTGGCGTGCCAGTTCGGCGGCGCGCGCCGGGTCGTCGGTGCTGAGGCATTCGATGCCCAGCGTCATGTCCGACAGCCGGCCCGCGGCATTGACGCGCGGCCCCAGCGCAAAGCCGAAGTCGAAGCCGGCGGCGCCCGCAGGCACCCGCCCGGCCGCCGCGAACAGCGCCGCGACGCCGGGCTGCATGCGGCCGGCGCGCACCCGCTTCAGACCCTGCGCGACCAGCCGGCGGTTGTTGCCGTCCAGCCGCACCACGTCGGCCACCGTGCCGAGTGCGACCAGGTCGAGCAGGGCGTCCAGCCTGGGCTGGCCGGCGGCGTCGTACTGGCCGCGTCTGCGCTGTTCGGCGCGCAGCGCGAGCAGCACGTAGAACATCACGCCGACACCGGCCAGCGCCTTGCTCTCGAAGTCGCAGCCGGGCTGGTTCGGATTGACGATCACGTCCGCGTCGGGCAGCTGCACCGCGCCGTCGGGGCCGAGTGCCGGCAGGTGGTGGTCGGTCACCAGCACCCCGAGCCCCAGCGCGCGGGCGTGGGCGACGCCGGCGCTGCTGGCGATGCCGTTGTCCACCGTCACCAGCAGCCGCGGCGGGTGCTGCGGGTCGCGCGCCAGCGCCAGGTCGACGATTGCCGGCGTCAGGCCGTAGCCATGCACCGCGCGGTCGGGCACCACGTAGCCGACGCTGCCCGGCACCGCGCCCAGCATGGCCAGCCCGCGCAGCGCGACGGCGCAGGCGGTGGCGCCGTCGCAGTCGTAGTCGGCGACGATGCAGATGCGCTGTCCGGCGGTGATCGCATCGGCCAGCAGCACCGCGGCCTCGGCCGCGCCCTTCAGCGTGGCCGGCGGCAGCAGCCGGCCCAGGCCGTCGTCGAGCTCGTCGGCCGAGCGCACGCCGCGGGCCGCGAACAGCCGCGCCAGCAGCGGGTGCACGCCGGCCTGTTCGAGCGCGAAGGCCACCCTCGGCGGCACGTCGCGGGTGACCCAGGCCGGCGTGCTCACAGCGCCTCCAGCACCGCGTGCACCGAGGGCCTGCGCCAGCTCGCCGCCAGGCGCTGCCACAGGCCCGACGCCGCCGGGGCCCAGGTCCGGGCATGCCGTTCGCCGCACAGCGTCAGGCTCAGCGGCCCGCTGGCGCGCAGCAGCCCGGCGATCGGGCCGGCGTCCAGCGCCTGCCAGGCTTCACACCAGGCGGCCCAGTCCTCGGCCAGCGCGGCGTCGCGCAGGCGGTCGTCGACCTGCACCATGTCGGGCGCCGCGGCGCCGGACAGCCGGCCGCAGCCGCTCAGCCAGAACGAGTTGACGCTGGGCAGCCCGGCCGCCTCGCGGGCCTGGTTGATCGGGTGGGTGTGCAGCAGCATCTGCACCTCGTTCTGCAGCCGGCGCACCAGCCGCGCGCTGCGCTGCCCGGGCAGCCAGGGGTCGATGTTGCGGCCGACCACGCGGTCGAGCGAGGCGGTGACCAGGCCGTCGAGCAGCGGGTGGGCCGCCAGCCAGTCCATCGGCGCGGCCCAGTGCAGCGTGAAGCCCTCGGTCTCGAACAGCGGGCGCAGCGCGTCGAGCAGCGCGCGCGACTCGGCCTCGGCCAGCTGCAGCGCGGCCGGGTCGGTCAGGCTGACCGCGTCGCTGCCGACATGCAGGTGCACCGGCGTCAGCCGGCCCCAGCCGTGCTCGGCGGCCGGCAGGCCGAGCGCGGCGGCCTGCAGCGCGGCGAACGGCAGCGCCGCATCGGGTGCGTGCGGCCAGCCCAGGGCGCGGGCCAGCGCCTGCTCGTGCGGCGGGTTCGGGCTGAACTCGTCGCTGCCCAGCGCTTCGCCGGGCGCCAGCCGGCCGAGCAGCCGCGTCAGCGAGGGCAGCGACAGAGATTGCAGCGCCTGCCGGCCGGCCTCGGACACGCTGCCGGCGAAGGGGACGATCAGGTGCATGTCAGTGCCGGACCGCCGTCCCGGGCGGCTGAAGCGCGCTTCGGGAGGGCGGCGGGCAGGGCGGGCGAGCGGGCTTCATCGATCCGGATTATCCGGGCACGGCGCCACCGACCTCCGGCGGATGCCCGGGTCGCAGGGTGCCTGGCTGCATGCGCCAGGCGCGGTCGTCCTGCGGCTGGCCGGCTTCGGTGGTTGTGGGTCGTGTCGGGGCTCCGCCGGCGCCGCAACGCGTCGCGATCCGGAAGCTGCCCGGACGGGTGGCGCGCGACGCGCCGACCCGCGTCCTGCAACCCGCGGCGCGGGCGTTCAGCGGCGAAGGCTTTGCAGCCAGTCGACTTCGGCCTGTTCCTCGATGGACGTCCAGCCGCCGGCCAGGATGTCTTTCAGCAGGTCGACCAGGGCAGCGCCCGACGGGCTGCCCAGACCGTCGGCCAGGGCCCCCTTGGGGCGGCTGCGGCACTGCAGGCGGGCCAGGCGCACGTACTCGAATGCCACGTCGTCGGCATCCGAATGGCGTTTCTCGTCGAGGTTCGAGAACGCGATGTAAACGAGGCCCAGATCGCCCAGCAGCTCGACGTGCATCGCTCGGGCCAGGCCTTCCTCGTCGAAGCTGAACATGCCGTAGTAGCGGTCGACCAGCTGGTCGACGCGCGGGTCTGCGTGCAGGCCGCGCACGGAATAGTGAATCTCCTCCGCGGCGAAGCCGCCAGCCGCGCCGCCGACGATCAGGCCCACCAGCCCGCCCAAGGGGCCGGCCACCAGAAGCCCGGCCGCCGCACCCGCCCAGGCCCCACCGAATCCGCCGGCCATCGAAGTGGCGTTCTTGCTCACGGCGAAGGACTTGTCCCGCGACACATAGATGTCCAGTCCGGCCAGGGCCACGCTGAGCAGCAGCAGGCCCGCTCCGCGCAGCTTCATGCCGCCGGGCGTGATCGACTTGCGGCTGCCGCCGGCCTTGTCGATCGCCTTCAGGAAGACCTCGTCCATCTGCTCGGGCGACAAGTCCTTCAAGGGCACGGCCTTCAGGTCCTTGCCCGCACCCACCGACGGCAGCTTGCCCTCGCGGGCCAGCGCGTTGGCGGCGTTGACCAGCAGCTGGTGCTTGGCGGGTTGCCGGGTGAGCAGCTTGGACAACACGGCCACCGTGGCGCGCGCCTTGTCCTGCTGAATCAGGCGCAGTTCGTTGCGCCGGCCGGCGATGTAGTCGAAGGCCCGGGCCGCCATGCCTCGATTGCAGCGTGCCCACGCCAGCACGTCGTCGGCTTCGGCACGGATCAGCTTCATGTATTCGAGGCGCGTGGGCACGTCCTGGATCAGTTGCGTGCCCACGAGCGCTGCTTCGGCCGCAAACGAGTTCACTGCCAGCCGCGTGCTGTCATAGGCACGATCGAGCTCGGCCCATGCCAGCTCGACGTCGATCAGCGAGGGGGACTGCATGCCTCGGTCACTTCGAGGGTGTCGGGGCCGCGGAGCGGTTCGGCGGCATGGCGTGCGCAAGGTCCGAGCCGGGCGGCGCAGCCCGCAACCAGAGATAGTCCGCGCCTGCCCCCAGGGCATGGCGCACGCCCCGGAAGGCACGCCATCCCGCGTAGTTGCTCCCGCACTCGAAGCCGAGCGGCGAGCCGTCCGCGACAAAGGTCAGCAAGTTGCTCTCGCACCAATCCAGGCGAAGCTGCATCTCGTGAGGTCCGTCGGCCACGTCGAACTCGAACAGTTGCCCGCTTCGGACAACGCCCACCGGCACACCGTCGACCAGGACCTTGTAGGCACGAAGCAGGTCGGCAAGCTCGCGGCCCCGCTTCAATCGGACGGTCGTGGCTTCTCGCTCGGGGCCTGATCGCGTTTGCACGGCGAGACCGAGGATAACTGCTGGACCGGGCCGCGTCGAAGCCGCCAGCCGGCCGCAGCCGCCGAGCAGCGGGTGGGCCGCCCGCCCATCCTGCGGCGCGGCCCGGTGCAGCGTGAAGCCCCCGGTCTCGAACAGCGGGTGCAGCGCGTCGAGCAGCGCGCGCGACCCGGCCTGCAGCGCGGCGAACGGCAGCGCCGCATCGGGTGCGTGCGGCCAGCCTGGGGCGCGGGCCAGCGCCTGCTCGTGCGGCGGGTTCGGGCTGAACTCGTCGCTGCCCAGCGCTGGCTGCGGCCGGCGAGCGCCGTCCGGGCGAGCAGCAGCCGGGGCGTGCCGCGCACCGGTACACTGGTTCGAGATCCTGGACGCATGCCGACGACTCTATGGGGACCGCTCGCCCGGACGCCGAATGCCGCCGGCTTGCCGGCGCGCTGTTCGCCGACATCGTCGCGGCACGCGCCGGCGGATGGCTCGGGCCGCTGCTGTCCGACGGCGGCGAGCCTTCTGACAAGCGGTCGCTGACCGGCCGTCGGTTGCGTTTCGCGGAGCGCTGAGGTGCACGCAGCGCGCCGGGCGAACGAGCAGCAGCGCGTCGCGCCGGCAGCGGTCCGTCGGATGATCCCGCCGCGAGTGCCGCTGCACCGCAGCCAGTGGCTGGCCATCGTCGTCGCGCTGTGCGCCGGCGTCGGCGCGCTGCTGGCCTGGTGGCAGGGCGAGCGCTCGCAGGCGCTGCTGCGCGAGCAGCTTCTCGAGCAGGGCGAGAAGCGCGCGCTGCAGCTCGCCGATGCGATGAGCGGGCAGGTCGCGACGCTGCTCTCGGCAATCGACGTCGGGCTGCTCAATCTGCGCACCGAGTGGGCGGGCGACGCGGCGCGTTTCGCGCCGCTGGCGCGCGCGATGGTCGAGGCGCTGCCCGCGGGCATCGTCAGCCATGTCACGGTGGCGGGCGCCGACGGGCGCACTGTCTTCAACAGCCTCAGGCCCGACGAGGTCGTCGACGTCTCCGACCGCGAACACTTCAAGGCGCAGCGCGCCGGCGGCGACCGGCCGCTGATCGGCACGCCGGTGATGTCGCGGCTCAACGGCCGCTGGGGCTTCATCGTCAACCGCCCGATGCGGCGCGACGGGCGCTTCGCCGGCACGATGAACATGGTGGTGAATTCCGATGCCGTCTCGCTGCGGCTCGCCGCGCTGGCTCTCTCGCCGCGCGACGTCGTCACGCTGATTCATCCCGACGGCACGATGATCGCTCGCAGTGTCGATCGGGAGCTCGCGGTCGGCCAGCGACTGCCCGCCGACCGGCCGTTCCTGACCGACACGACGGCGACGCACGGCACCTACCGCACTGCCGGTCAGGTCGACGGCGTGCCGCGGCTCTACGCCTGGCAGCGGCTGCCGGTCACCGGGCTGGTCACCGTCGTCGGCCTCGCCGAGGACGATTTGCTCGCGACGACAACCGGCGCCTCGGCCCGCGAGCGCGCGGTGACGCGCGGCCTTGCCGCCGTGCTCTGGGTCTCGGGCGCGCTGCTCGGGCTGCTGCTCTGGCAGTCGGGCCGCCGCGAGCGTGCGCTCGAGCGCAGCGAGCGCCGCTACCGCACGCTGCTCGAGGCCTCGCCCGACGCCGTCTTCGTCAACCAGGGCGGGCGCTTCAGCTATGTCAACCCGGCGGCACTGCGGCTGTTCGGCGCCCGCGACGCCTCGGAGCTGATCGGCCGGCCGGTGCTCGAGCGCATCCATCCCGATTTCCACGCCGCGGTCGCGGAACGCGCACGCAGCGTCGTCGAGACGCAGGCGGTCGCGCCGCCGCTGGAGGAGCGCTTCCTGCGGCTTGACGGCACCGAGATCGACGTCGAGGTCAGCGCCGGCGCCTTCGCCGACGAGTCGCAGATGGGGCGCCAGGTCGTCGCCCGCGACATCCGCGAGCGCAAGCAGGCCCAGCGCGCGCTGCAGCAACTCAACACCGAGCTCGAGCGCCGCGTCGAGCAGCGCACCGCCGAGCTGCAGGCCGCCAAGGACGAGGCCGAGCGTGCCAACCGCGCGAAGAGCGACTTCCTCTCCGGCATGAGCCATGAGCTGCGCACGCCGCTGAACGCCATCCTCGGCTTCGCCCAGCTGCTGCAGATGAAGGGCGGCGATGCGGCGCAGCGGCCCTACGTCGACGAGATCCTGCGCGCCGGGCGTCACCTGCTCGCGCTGATCGACGAGGTGCTCGACCTCGCCCGCGTCGAGTCGGGGCGCCTCACCTTGAGCCCCGAACCGCTGGCGCTGCAGCCGCTGGTCGACGAGGTGCTGCGGCTGCTGCGTCCGCAGGCCGAGGCACGCGGCGTCGTCATCGAGCCGCCTGCCGGCTGCGCGCTGCATGTGCGCGCCGACCGCACGCGGCTGCGCCAGGTACTGCTCAACCTGCTGTCCAACGCCGTCAAGTACAACCGGCCGCAGGGCCGGGTGCGCATCGAGTGCGGCCTCGAGGCCGGGGCGGGCACGCGCGCGCGCGCACGGCTCGCGGTCAGCGACGAGGGCAGCGGGCTCGACGACGCGCAGCGCGCGCGGCTGTTCGTGCCCTTCGAGCGCCTCGGCGCCGACGAGCGCCGCATCGAGGGCACCGGCATCGGCCTGGCGCTGAGCCGGCGTCTGGTCGAGCTGATGAACGGCGAGATCGGCGTCGACAGCACGCCGGGCGCCGGCAGCCGGTTCTGGATCCTGCTGCCGGCGGCGCCGGCCCCCGCCGATACGGTCGAGGCTGCAAGCGGGTCCGTGCCGGTGCCCGCGACCGCGATGCATGCCGCGCTGGATGTCGTCTGCATCGAGGACAACCCGGCCAACCTGCGGCTCGTCGAGGGCATCTTCGCGCTGCGGCCGGCGATGCGCCTGCACACCGCGATGTCGGCGCACGACGGCCTCGAACTGGTGCGGCAGCGCCGGCCGGCGCTGGTGCTGCTCGACATCAACCTGCCGGAGATGGACGGCTACGAGGTCATGGCCTGCCTGCGCGAGGACCCGCTGACGCGGCCGATCCCGGTGGTCGCGGTGAGCGCCAACGCGATGCCCGCCGACCTGGCGCGCGCGCGTGCCGCCGGCTTCGCCGAGTACCTGACCAAGCCGCTGCAGGTCGACCGCCTGCTGGCGCTGCTCGACGCGCTGAGGACACCCACCGACACCGCGGCGGGCTGAGCTCCGGCCAGGGCGCGTTCGAAGGCCCGACAGCCGGCGACGGCTTCGGGCAGGCCGCCGAATCCCGGGATCCTGCGCCGAACGCGACTGCGCGCTGCCTGTGCACTTGCTCCGGACGTGCATGCGGCCGAACCGCGCCGACGGTGGATCACGTGGCCAGGGAGCGATGGCCGCTCCTGGCCAGGCGTGGTCAGCGCCGGCGCGCCGACCTGGCGCCTCTCGCGCCGGACGCCGCCGATCGAGTCGCGCCGCCATGAACGTGCCCTGCGAATGGCCGGTCGGCCGGCATTGCGCACGGGCCGGCCAGACCGGGCGGCACGACGGCAGCGTGCCGGTCACTCGGCGCTGATCGACGAGCTCCTGTCGATGCACGGCTTCCCGCCGGCAGTGGCCGACCGCATGCGCGGCGTGCTGGCGCATGACCCAGCGCAAGCCGCCGTCGCACCCGGTCCGGCACCCCGGCGCTCGGCGTGACAATGACCGGAGCCCCCATCGACCTCGTCAGCCACCACGGAGAGTTCGCCATGGCCGAGCCCCATCGCACGCCCCTGCCCCTTCTTGCCCCGCTGAGTTGGCTGCGACGCGGTGCTGCCGATCTCCGCGACACGAACTTCCGAGGCGTCTTCTATGGCCTTTGCTTCCTCGGCCTGGCGCTCGCCATCGGATGGATGCACGAGGCACTCTGGCAGGCCACGATGGGGCTGACGGCCATCGCCTTCCTGATCGGCCCGTTCCTGTGCTGCGGCGTCTACGAGCTGTCGCGCCAGCGTGAGCGCGGCGAGCCGCCCGACCTCGTCGCCAGCCTCACCTGCTGGATGCGCAACCTCAAGTCGATTGCGCTGTTCACGGTGCTGCTGGTGTTCTGCATGATCGTCTGGGCCCGCGTCTCGGTGGTGATGTTCGCGCTGTTCGCCAGTCAGGACTACGTGACACTGCAGGGCATCCTGCGCCAGATCGTCGAGGGCAGCCGCAACCTCGAGTTCCTGCTCGTCTGGTCCGTGGTGGGCTGCGGCTTCGCCAGCCTGGTGTTCGCGGTCTCGGTGGTGTCGATGCCGCTGCTGCTCGATCGGCAGGAAGACACGGTCGCCGCGATCGCCGCCAGCGTGCAGGCGCTCTGGCGGCAACCGGCCACCTGCGCAATCTGGGCCGCGTTGATCGTCGGGCTGGTGGGCGGCAGCCTGCTGCTGTTCCTGCCGGCGATCGTGATCACCGGGCCCTGGGTCGCGCACGCCACCTGGCATGCCTACCGGGCCCTGCTGCCCGTCGAGCCGTCATCCGCACCCAGCGACGTCGAGCGGGCCGTCCGTGCGCCGGAGCCGCAGTGAGGGCTCGTTCCATGGTGTGAGCGCCCCCAGGGCCGGGCTGCGCCCGGCCCGCCCGCGCGGGACAAGGAAACCCGGGACGGCCCGGCGTTTCCCCGAGAGCCGCCGGGGCCCGTCCGGGGCAGCGCGAGCCCACCCGCGGCCGTGCCCGCGCACCGGCTGTTGCAGGTCCGGCGCTCCGGCCCATGCCAGCGCCGGCGCGCCGACCTGACCCCGCTCGCGACCGACGCCGCTGATAGCATCGCGCCCCTATGAACGTGCCCTACGAATGGCAGATCGGCTGGCGCTACACCCGGGCCGGTCGGGCCGGTCGGCGCAACGGCTTCATCTCGTTCATCTCCTTCGTCTCGATGCTCGGCATCGCGCTGGGCGTCGCGGCGCTGATCATCGTGCTGTCGGTGATGAACGGCTTCCAGAAGGAAGTGACCGACCGCATGCTCAGCGTGGTGGCGCATGTCGAGGTCTTCGACGTGCAGGGCCAGGCGCTCGCCGACTGGCGCGCCACCGCGGCGCTGGCCAAGCAGAACCCGGCGGTGCTGGCCGCCGCGCCGTTCATTGCGACGCAGTCGCTGATCGCCCGCGGCGACGAGATGCGCGGCGCGGTGGTCCGCGGCATCGATCCCGTGGAGGAGGCCCGGGTCACGCCGCTGGCCGCGCAGCTGCGCGACGGCGTGCTGGCCAGGCTGCAGCCCGGCGCCTGGCACATCGTGCTCGGCAGCGAGCTGGCGCGGCAGCTGCGGGTGCGGGTCGGCGACAGCGTCACGCTGGTCGCGCCGGGCGGCCAGGTCACGCCGGCGGGCACGCTGCCGCGGCTGAAGAGCTTCACGGTCGCCGGCACCTTCGACGCCGGCCACTACGAGTACGACAGCGGCCTGGCGCTGATCCACCTCGACGACGCGGCGCGGCTGTACCGGGTCGACGGCGCCACCGGCGTGCAGCTGAAGCTGGCCGACCTGCACCAGGCGCGCGCGGTGGCGCAGCAGCTGATCGCAACGCTGCCGCCGGGGCTGATGGTGCGCGACTGGACCCGCACCAACCGCAACTGGTTCGATGCGGTGCAGCTGGAGAAGCGGCTGATGTTCATCATCCTGACGCTGATCGTCGCGGTGGCCGCGTTCAACCTGGTTTCGACGCTGGTGATGACGGTGACCGACAAGCGCGCCGACATCGCGATCCTGCGCACGCTGGGCGCCAGCCCGCGCTCGGTGATGGCCGTCTTCGTCGTGCAGGGCGCGGCCAGCGGCGTGATCGGCACCTTGTCGGGCGTCGGTTTCGGGTTGCTGGTGGCGCTGAACATCGGCACCCTCGTGCCGGCGCTCGAGCGGCTGCTCGGCACGGTGTTCCTGCCCAGCAGCGTCTACCTGATCAGCCGCATGCCCAGCGACCCGCGCATGTCGGACATGCTGCCGATCGCGCTGATCTCGCTGGCGCTGTCCTTCGTCGCGACGCTGTACCCGAGCTGGCGCGCCAGCCGCGTGAAGCCCGCCGAGGCGCTGCGCTATGAGTGACGTGGCGCCCCCGAGGCCCCTTCGGGGCCGCCCCCCCGAGGGGGATCAGCCCGACCGGGGCGGCCCGGATCGGGCTGACGTCCTCGCCTGCGAAGGCCTGGCCCGGCGCTTCACCGAAGGCGGGCTGGACGTGCCGGTGCTGCAGGGCGTGGACCTGCAGGTGCGCGGCGGCGAGACGCTGGCGATCGTCGGCGCGTCGGGATCGGGCAAGAGCACGCTGCTGCACCTGCTGGGTGGTCTGGATGCGCCCAGCGCCGGCCGTGTGCGGCTGATGGGCCGCGAGCTGTCGACGATGGGCGCGGCCGAGCAAGGGGCCTGGCGCAACCGGCACCTGGGCTTCGTCTACCAGTTCCACCACCTGCTGCCCGAGTTCACCGCGCTCGACAACGTCGCGATGCCGCTGCGCATCCGCCGCCAGCCGGTGGCCGATGCCCGGGCCGCGGCGCGCGACGCGCTGTCCGCGGTGGGGCTGGCCGCGCGGCTCGACCACAAGCCGGCGCAGTTGTCCGGCGGCGAACGCCAGCGGGTGGCGATCGCCCGCGCGCTGGTCACACGGCCGGCCTGCGTGCTGGCCGACGAGCCGACCGGCAACCTCGACCGCGCCAGCGCCGACACGGTGTTCGGCCTGATGCTGGACCTGGCAGGCGAGCGCGGCACCGCCTTCGTGCTGGTGACGCACGACGCCACGCTGGCCGCACGCTGCCAGCGCCGGCTGCGGCTGGAGCAGGGACGGCTGCTGGACTGACGTCGCCGGCCGTCCGGGAAAACCGGGGCACGCGGCGGCGGCGCGCGCGGCAAGATGGCCGGTTCAGGCAGGGCCTGCAGAGCGATCAACCCAGGAGCACCCGCATGGCAGAACCCAAGGTCACAGGAACGGTGAATCGGCCCGCCGAGGTCGACGTGGTGGTCGCAGGGGCCGGCTTTGCCGGGCTGTATCTGCTGCACAAGCTTCGCCAGCAGGGCTTCTCGACCCGCGTGATCGAGTCCGGCGGCGACGTCGGCGGCACCTGGTACTGGAACCGCTACCCCGGCGCGCGCTGCGACATCGCGACGACCGACTACACCTACAGCTTCGACCCCGAGCTCGAGACCGCCTGGACCTGGTCCGAAAAGTACGCGACCCAGCCCGAGATCCTGCGCTATGCCCGGTTCGTCGCCGACCGCTACGACCTGCGCCGCGACATCGATTTCGACACCCGCGTGGTCGCCGCGCACTGGGACGACGCCGCGGCGCGCTGGCGCCTGCGCACCGACTCCGGCGAGGACATCGTCTGCCGCCACTACGTGATGGCCACCGGCTGCCTGTCGATGCCCAAGGCGCCCGACATTCCCGGCGCCGACCGCTTCAAGGGCGAGGTCTACTTCACCAGCCGCTGGCCGCACCAGGGCTTCGATTTCAGCGGCAAGCGGGTCGCGGTGATCGGCACCGGCTCGTCGGGCATCCAGTCGATCCCGATCATCGCGACCCAGGCCGCCCGGCTGACGGTGTTCCAGCGCACGCCCAACTTCTCGATCCCGGCCGGCAACGGCCCGGTGCGCCCCGAACGGCTCGCGCCGCTGCGGGCCGACCGCGCCGCCTACCGCCAGGCGGCGAAATGGTCGCGCGCCGGCGTGCCGAGCGAGCCGACCCAGATCTACGGCCGCTACAGCCCGCCCGAGGTGCACCGCGAGCGCTTCGAGGCGGCCTGGCAGACCGGCGAGCTGATCCCGATCCTCGGCGTGTTCGCCGACCAGATCCTGTTCCCCGACTCGAACGCGATCGTCGCCGAGAAGGTCCGCGAGAAGATCCGCGCGGTGGTGAAGGACCCGCAGACCGCCGAGCTGCTGTGCCCGAAGGACCACCCCTTCGGCACCAAGCGGCCCTGCCTGGACACCGGCTACTACGCCACCTTCAACCGGCCGAACGTGCAGCTGGTCGACCTGCGCAGCCGCCCGATCGAGACCATCACCGAGACCGGCATCGCGCTGAAGGACGAGGCGATGGACTTCGACGCGATCGTCTACGCGACCGGCTTCGACGCGATGACCGGCGCGATCGTCTCGGTCGACATCAGCGGGCGCGACGGCGTCACGCTGAAGCAGAAATGGGCCCACGGCCCGACCACCTACCTGGGGCTGATGAACGTCGGCTTCCCGAACTTCTTCACCATCACCGGGCCGGGCAGCCCATCGGTGCTGTCGAACATGATGGTGTCGATCGAGCAGCATGTCGACTGGGTCACCGACTGCCTGGTCCACCTGCGCAGCCAGGGCCTGACGACGATCGAGCCCACGCCGGCTGCCGAGGCCGGCTGGGTCACCCACGTCAACGACTGCGCCAACATCACGCTCTACCCGACCGCCGACTCCTGGTACATGGGCGCCAACGTGCCCGGCAAGCCGCGCGTGTTCCTGCCCTATGTCGGCGGCGTCGACGCCTACCGCAAGGCCTGCGACGAGGTGGTGGCCGCCGGCTACCTGGGCTTCAAGCTGGCTGGTCCGCAGGGCGAGCGCTGCCACGACGGCGTGATCCGGCAACTGCAGCCCGACGTCAAGATGGTGCTCGACATGATGGCGGCGATGAACCTGCCGACCTTCGATTCGCTGCCGGTCGACCAGGCGCGCGGGCTGCTCGCGCAGCTGTCGGCGGCGCGGCCACCCGGCCCCGCGGTCGGCGAGACCGCCGACGGCACGCTGCCGGGCGCCGGCGGGCCGCTGGCGTACCGGCTGTACCGGCCGGCGAGCCCCGGCCCGCATCCGGTCGTCGTCTACTTCCACGGCGGCGGCTGGGTGCTCGGCGGCCATGATTCGGACGACCCGCTGTGCCGCGACCTGTGCCGGCGCTCCGAGGCGCTGATCGTCTCGGTCGACTACCGGCATGCGCCCGAGGCGCGCTTCCCGGCCGCTGCCGACGACGGCCTGGCGGCGCTGCGCTGGGTCGCCGACCATGCGGCCGAGCTCGGCGGCGTGCCGGGCCGGCTGGCGGTGGCCGGCTGGAGCGCCGGCGCCAACGTCGCCGCGGTGACCTGCCAGCGCGTGCGCGACGGCGGCGGGCCCGCCATCGCCGGCCAGCTGCTGCTGACGCCGGTGACCGATGGCGACATGACCCGGCCGTCCTACGTCGAGAACGCCGACGGCTACGTGCTGACCGCGCCGCTGATGAAGTGGTTCTGGGACCACTATGCCGACCCGGCCGACCGTGCCGACCCGCGGGTGTCGCCGCTGCGCGCGAAGGACCTGTCGCGGCTGCCGCCGGCCTTCGTCGTGACCTGCCAGTTCGACCCGCTGCGCGACGAAGGCTTGGCCTATGCGCAGGCGATGGCCGCGGCCGGCGTGCCGGTGCGCTCGGTCACCGCGCGCGGCCACACCCACACCTCGCTGACGATGGTCGACGTCGTCGTGTCGGGCGAGGGCCCCCGGGCCGAGATGGCCGCGGCGCTGCGCGGCTTCTTCGCGGCCGCGGTGCCGGCCTGACGCGCATTGCGGCGCCGGCCGCTCGGCCGGCGCGCCGCGCCGTTCATTTCTTGCCGAACTTCTCGGCCCAGACCTTCTTGCCTTCCATCAGCGCGTCGAAGACCTGCTGGGCCTTGCCGCCGATCGCCTGAACCATCTCGGCCTGGCCGGGACGGATCACCGCGGCCCAGGCCTCGCGCTGCGCGTCGCTCAGCGGGTGCACGAAGCCGCCCTTGGCGACGAACTCGGCCATCTTCGGCTTCTCGGTGTCGGCCACCTGCCTGCGCGCCCAGTTGGCGGCGGGCAGCGCCTTCAGCAGCTTCTCGCGCAGCGCCGGCTGCTTGCCGTCGAACAGCGCCTTGTTGACGATGAAGGTCGACGGGTGGTGGTAATGCCGCGTCATCACGTAGTGCGGAGCGCTCTGCGCCGCCGGCGTGGTGACGTAGAACAGGAAGGGCAGGTCGCCGCCGCTGACCAGGCCGCTCTGCAGCCCGGGCCAGAACTCGGTCAGCGGCATCTGCACGCCGTTGGCGCCGAGCTGCTTGAAGACGATACGCGAGGCCGGCGACGGCGAGACCCGCATCTTCTGGCCCTTGATGCTGTCGGGCGTCAGGCAGGCGGTCTTGCAGATGATGTCGTTCCAGCCGACGTCGGCGACGAGGATCAGCTCGAGGCCCTTTTCGGCATAGAGTTTCCTGGCCACCGGCACGCCGTGGTTGTCGGTGACCCAGGCCCGCTCGTCGTCGTTCTTCCACAGGTAGGGCGTGTTGAACACCGTGCCCTCGGGCACGATGATCGCGCCGCCGGCGAACGACGAGGCGCCGGCCTGCAGGCGGCCGCGCACCACCTGCTGGTGCATCTCCTGCTCGTTGCCGACATGCTGGTATTCGAGTTGCAGTTCCGAGCCTGCCGATGCGTTGAAGTCGTTGATGAACCTCATCACGATGTCGTAGAGCACCGAGCCCGGCTGCGCCGCGGTGCCCAGCTTCCAGACTTCGGCGGCAGTGGCCGGCGCCGACGACAGCGCGGTCAGCAGCGAGATGCCTGCGGTGATCAGAATTCGCTCGAGGAACTTCATCCAGGTCTCCAGGGGTGGATCGGGCAGCGCCGCCGAACGGCAACGTGGCCGAACGACTCGAAGCCATCCTGCCGTCATGCCCGGTCGCCGGCAATCCTGGAAAAGCTGGATCCGGCCCCGCCCTCGAGCTTCCAGGCCTTCAGCGCGCGCAGCAGCGGGCGTTTCTTGGCCTGGTGCGACTGCATGCGGCGCAGGATGTCGTCCAGCGTGCGCATCGCCTCGACGACGTGCGGGCCCTTGTTGAGCATCACGCATTCGGCGCGGCCGCCCATCGCGGCATCGGTGATCTCGGCACGCGAGGGCTGGCCGGTCTTGGCCAGGGTCTCGAGCACCTGGGTGGCCCACACCACCGGCAGGTGCGCCGCCTCGCAGGCCCACAGGATCTCCTCCTGCACCTCGGCCAGGCGCTCCCAGCCGCATTCCACCGCCAGGTCGCCGCGCGCGATCATCACCCCGGCGGCCGGCCCGGCCATCGCCGCGAGCAGGATCGCGGGCAGGTGCTCGAAGGCGCGCCGGGTCTCGATCTTGACGATCAGCCCCAGGTGCGCGGCGCCGAGTTCGGCCAGGCGCTGGCGCAGCGCGCGCACGTCGGCGGCCGACTGGGCGAACGACAGGCCGACGATGTCGGCGTGCTGCGCGACCGACTTCAGGTCCTCCAGGTCCTTGGGTGTCAGCGCCGGCAGGTCGAGCCGCGTGTCGGGCAGGTTGATGCCCTTGTCGGCGGCCAGTCGCGCGCCGCCGCTGCGGGCCTCGGTGATCTCGATCTCCAGCTTGCGCGCCGACGCGCTGCGCACCGTGCCGCCGATGTGGCCGTCGTCGAACCAGATGCGCTCGCCGGCGCGCACCCGGGCCAGCACCTCGGGCAGCGTGCAGGCCACCGAGGCCCGGCGCGCCAGCTGGCCCGGGCTGGCCGGCGCCGCGTCCTGGCCGAGGCCCTTGGCCACCAGATCGATCAGGTCGCCGCGCGCCAGCCGCAGCTCGCCCGGCGCTTCGGCGATGCCGGAGAGCACGGCCTCGCGTGGTCCGGGGCCCTTGCGCTGGCGCCGCAGCGCCAGGCCATTGGTGAGGTACAGGCCGCGCTCGGTCTCGACCTGCACCCGGCCGGGTTGGCGGTCGACGACCAGCAGCCGCCGCCTGGCGTCGCGGGCATCGGTGAGATCGATGCGGTCGCCGATCTGCAGGCTGTCCAGCCAGGCAGCGTCGGCACGGGCCGCGGCTTCGTCGCCGGGGCCGGTGGCGGTCGAGCCGGCGGCGCACAGCATGAACCGGGCCGGCGCCGTGGTCCGCCCGAAGGCATCGCGCCGCGGCCGGACCCTGAGCACCGCCGGTCCGCCGGCGATCGGCCCGGTGCGCAGCTTCGGTCCGGCCACGTCCATCAGCACCCGCACCGGCCGGCCGGCACGGGCTGCCGCCTCGCGCACCGCGGCGGCCATCGCCGCCCACTCGGCCGCGCTGTCGTGCGCGCAGTTGATGCGCGCCACGTCCAGGCCGCCGTCGACCAGGCGCTCCACCAGCGCCCGGTCGTGCGCGGCCTCGCTGGGCAGCGTCACCATGATGCGAACGCTGCGCCGCGCCGGTGGCGGGCCGAACAGCGACTGTGCGTGCTGCGCCAGCCGCGCCGGGCCCCCCGAGAAACCGGCGGGTTCTTCGCCCGACAGCGGCATCCAGGGCCGCCCGGCCAGGCGGTGCAGGATGCCCAGCGCCTTGTCGACATTGGCCAGCACGTGGCTCTCGGCGCGGCCGAGCGAGGTGACGCCGATCCGCGCCAGCCGGTCCTGCAGCTGGCGCAGGTCGATCTGGCGCAGCGCCAGGTAGTGCACCAGGTTGATCGCGCTCGGCCGATGGCCGGCATCCAGGGTGCGCAGCAGCGGTTCGAGCCGGTCCTGGCGTTCGAGCAGGGCCTTGCGCAGGGCCCACAGCTCGCGGATCAGCGATTCGACCGCCGATTCGTCCCACGCCGGGGTGTCATCGTCGCCGGTCTGCCGCTTCGAGGTCTTTTCCATGCTGGGCGGCAGTCTGCGGCGGCTTCATGGCAGTTCCGTGACAGCATCGGCGCAGCGGCATGAGGTTTGCGCTGGGTCAATCAACGAGCCGTTTCCCGCCGCGGTCACGGCGGCGGCAAACGCAACAGCGCCTGGCCCATGCGGACGGTGCGGCCCGCCGCGATGCCCGGGGCGAGCGTGAAGCCTGGCGGCGCGAAGACGATGATCGTCGAGCCGTGCTGGAACCAGCCCATCTCCTGGCCCTTGGCGAAGCGGGCGTCGCAGGGCAGTTCGTTCGGGCCGCGGTAGGCCAGGCCCAGCAGGCTGCCCAGCCAGTGCAGGCGCAGGCTGGCGACCAGGATCGCCGCCACCGGCACCAGCGCGACCCGATGGTCGCCGGCCGCCAGCCGGGCGTGGATCACCGCGCGCTCGTTGCGGCAGAACAGCTTCTCGATCCGCTTCAGCGCGATCGGGTTGACGTTCCAGGTGTCGCCGGCATGGTGGGTGACGTGGTGCACCCGGCAATCGTGCGGCGCATGGAAGCGGTGGTACATGCTGGAAGTCAGCCGCAGTGTGACGAAGCGGCCGTCGCGGTAGGGCTCGAAGGCCTGCGGGTCGGCGCCGAACAGCTCGGGCAGCGTGTACGGGAAACCCTTGGCCTGGAACACCTCGAGCCCCTGCACCGGCCCATGGGCGCCGACGATCGCGTCGCAGGGGCTGCACAGCACCGCGGGGTCGGGGTCGATCGGACGCGCGCCGGGCTTCAGTTCGCGGATGAAGCAGTCGTGCAGGCTGTCGAATTGCGTCTTCTTCGCGTCGCTCAGGTCCAGGTCGGCGAACAGCTGCCAGACCCGGATCGACAGCCGGCACACCAGCGGCTGGCGGATCTGGCTGAACCAGCCCATGAAGCGGGTCAGCAAGAGGCGCGGCACGCGGTTGGTCAGCAGGAAGTTCAGGTCCTCCTGTTGCAGCAGGCGGTCGCGCAAATGCTGGACGGAGGGTCGGACAGAGGGTCGGACCGATGGGCGAGTTTTCATGCGCTTGTCAAAGCTGCTTGTTAGAACGGCGGCAACCCCCTGGAGCTGCCCGATGAACGAAACCCTTGCCCTGTCGGCGCTGGCGCTGGCCGCGCTGGCGGCCACGCTGCCGCTGGCCAAGCGCCGGCTCGAGCTGTCGATCGCCAAGCACCCCTCGCTGACCGGCCATGTCCGCATCGCCCGGCGGGTGGCCGCGCTGCTGCCGGGCTATGCCTACGACGCCGGGCGCTTCTTCAATGCCGACCGGGCGCCGGCCGAGGCGGTGTCGCGGCGGCGTGCCGGCCTGGCGCGGCTGTCGGCGCTCTATGCCCAGCGCTACGCCCGCTCGCTGGCGCTCACTGCCGAGGCGGCCGAGGGCCTGTCGGACCTGCAGTTCACCGGCGCCTACCGGGTGCCGTTCCAGTTCAGCCCCTACTTGCGCCGGCAGCTGAAGGTGGCCAGCTTCGTGCGCGAATCGGCCGGCGTCACGGTCACCGACCTCGACGGCAACGTGTTCTACGACCTGACCGGCTCGTACGGCGTCAACCTGTTCGGTGCCGACTTCTACAAGCAGTGCATCGCCGAAGGCAGCGCCCGGGCGCAGGCGCTGGGCCCGGTGCTCGGCAGCTACCACCCCTGCGTGGCCGACAACCTTGCGCGGCTGCGCGAGATCTCCGGGCTCGACGAGGTCTCGTTCCACATGAGCGGCACCGAGGCGGTGATGCAGGCCGTCCGGTTGGCGCGCTACCACACCAGGCGAACGCACCTGGTGCGCTTCTGCGGCGCCTACCACGGCTGGTGGGAGGACGTGCAGCCCGGCCCCGGCAACCCGGTCAGGCCGCGCGACACCTATACGCTGAAGGAGATGGACGACGACACGCTGCGCGTGCTGCGCAACCGGCGCGACATCGCCTGCGTGCTGGTCAACCCGCTGCAGGCGCTGCACCCGAACCAGGCAGCGCCGGGCGATTCGTCGCTGGTCGACAGCAGCCGTCGCGCCGGCTTCGACCGCGCCGCCTACACCGCCTGGCTGCAGCAGCTGCGCGAGGTCTGCAGCCAGCGCGGCATCGTGCTGATCCTCGACGAGGTCTTCCTCGGCTTCAGGCTCGCGCCGGGCGGCGCGCAGGACTATTTCGGCGTGCGTGCCGACCTGGTGACCTACGGCAAGACGCTGGGCGGCGGGCTGCCGGTCGGCGTGGTCTGCGGCCGGCGCGCGCTGATGAAGCGCTTCCGCGAGGACCGGCCGGCCGACATCTGCTTCGCCCGCGGCACCTTCAACGCCCATCCCTACGTGATGGCGGCGATGCAGGTGTTCCTCGAGCAGCTGCAGAGCCCCGAGGTCCAGGCGATGTACCGCGGCAACGAAGAACGCTGGAACGCGCGCGCCGGGCGGCTGAACCAGCGGCTGCAGGACGCCGACCTGCCGCTGCAGGTGGCCAACCTGAGCTCGGTGTGGACGGTGTTCTACACCCGGCCCTCGCGCTACAACTGGATGCTGCAGTTCTACCTGCGCGCCCACGGCCTGGCGCTGAGCTGGGTCGGCACCGGCCGCTTGGTCTTCAGCCTGAACTGCAACGACGCCGATTTCGACGCGGTGGCCAGCCGCTTCGTCGCCGCGGCCCTCGAGATGCAGGCCGACGGATGGTGGTGGGACGATGCGCGGCTGACCGACAAGGCGATCAAGCGCGGCATCGTGCGGGAGCTGCTGGCCCATCGCTTCTGACCGCTTCCGACATCGGGCGACCGTGCCGCCCATCGCGGTGGAAGGGGCGGCACGGCCCCACCTCATGCGCCGTTGCCGATGGTGCGCGCCGCGGCGTGGTGCATCGGGTCGATCAGCTCGCCGCGCAGCAGGTGCAGCGGCGCCTTGTGGTACAGCCAGATGTCGTGGAACGGGTCGGTCAGGATCTTGGTCGCCCAGACCAGGCCGGTCTGCAGGTCCTTCAGGATGAACAGCTGCAGCGTGCGGAAGACCAGGCCGGCCACGCCCAGCCACAGCCAGACCCAGCCGACGTTGCGCAGCCAGCCCTCGACCCCGGCGTGCGGCACCAGCGCGCCCCACAGGTCGGGCTGCAGCGCCACCGCCAGCGGTACGGCCGCCCACAGCGCGATCAGCACGATCTTGCGCCGCAGGTTGTAGCCGACCTTGATCGCCTCCTTGTGCTCGTGGGTCGCCTGGTTGACAGGGTCGTAGCCCCTGGGCTCGAAGAAGAAGTGGCCGCTCTGCCGGGTGGTCATCGCCACCAGCCAGCCGATCAGCGCGGCTGCCGGCGGGTCGACGAACAGCACCGCGTAGGCGATCACGAAGCTGATCGCCGACAGCAGGTGCAGCGACTGGTTGATGCGGCTGTGGTGGTAGTAGCGGTGGTCGTCCCAGCGCTGCTGCCGCAGGGCGTCGAAGAAGGGGGTCATGGGCGTCCTCGTCGGAAGTGGTGATCGACACGGCCCGTCCGCGGACGGCGGCGCGGGCCGTGCGCGCCGATGGTGGCCGCCGCGCGTGAAGCCGGCGTGACGGTTCGATGGCGCTGGCGAGTCAGGTTGTCGCGCAGCCCGTCATCAAAGCGTTGCGCAGCGCTGCCAGCATGCAGCGCCATGCGCCACGCCGATCACCCGCAGACCCGGTTCGATGATCACGCGGCCGGCGCACCGGCCGTGGCGCCGCACGCGCTGCGGCTTGCCGTGGTGACCGAGACCTACCCGCCCGAGGTCAACGGCGTCGCGATGACGGTGGCCCGCCTGGTCCAGGGCCTGGCCGGACGCGGCCATGCGCTGCAGCTGGTGCGGCCGCGCCAGCATGCCGCCGACCATGCCGATGTACCGGCCGCCGACGGCCCGCCGGGGCTGCGGCAGTTGCTGCTGCCCGGCCTGCCGATTCCGCGCTATCCGCAGCTGAAGATGGGGCTGCCGGCACGGCGCGCGCTGCTGAGCTGCTGGACCGCGCAGCGGCCCGACCTGGTGCACCTGGCGACCGAGGGCCCGCTGGGCTGGTCGGCGCTGCAGGCCGCGCGAGCGCTGCGGCTGCCGGTGACGACCGATTTCCGCACCAACTTCCACGCTTACAGCCGGCACTACGGCATCGGCTGGCTGCGCGCGCCGATCCTGGCCTACCTGCGACGCTTCCACAACGACGCCCAGGCGACGATGGTGCCGACCGAGGCGCTGCGGCGCGAGCTGGTCGCCGAAGGCTTCCGCGACGTCGCGGTGGTCGCGCGCGGCGTCGATGCGCAGCAGTTCTCGCCCGCGCACCGCAGCGCGGCGCTGCGCGCCGCCTGGGGTGCCGGGCCCGACACGCTGGTGGTCGCCTGCGTCGGCCGGCTGGCGCCCGAGAAGAACCTCGGCCTGCTGCTGCAGGCTTTCGAGGCGATGCGCCGGCAGCGCGCCGACAGCCGGCTGCTGCTGGTCGGCGACGGCCCTGCGCGGCGGGAACTGCAGGCGCAATGCCCGCAGGCGCTGTTCGCCGGCAACCGGTCGGGCGCCGACCTGGCCGCGCACTACGCGTCGGCCGATGCCTTCGTGTTCCCCAGCGTCACCGAGACCTTCGGCAACGTGACGCCCGAGGCGATGGCCAGCGGCCTGCCGGTGCTGGCCTACGGCTATGCGGCGGCGGCGCGCCTGATCCGCCACGGCGAGAACGGCCTGCTGGCGCCGCTGCACGACGCCGCGGCCTTCGTCGCGCAGGCGGCGCAGCTGGCCGCCGACATCGGGCACGCGCGGGCGCTGGGCCACGCCGCGCGGCAGACCGCGCTGGCGCACCAGTGGGACGCGGTCGTCGGCCAGGTCGAGGCGCTGATGCGCTCTGCCATCCACCGCGCCCCGCAGGTCGGCCCCGGCGGGCTGCAGCTGGCCGCGCGCGAAGTCCGTTAGCGGTTCACGCCGCCGGCCATCACGGCAGCGTCACGCGGCTGCCGCTGCGCTGTCACGGCCCGCAGGCAGGATCGGGGACCATGCCCCGCAACGCCATCCTCGCCCCACCGCCCGAGACGAGCGACGACGCGGCCGTGCACTGCCGCACCGTGTGGATCTCCGACGTCCACCTCGGCACGCCGGGCTGCCAGGCGGCGGCGCTGCTGGACTTCCTGCGCTGCGTCGAGTGCGAGACGCTGTACCTGGTCGGCGACATCATCGACGGCTGGCAGCTGCGGCGCAGCTGGTACTGGCCGCAGTCGCACAACGACGTGGTGCAGAAGATCCTGCGCAAGGCGCGCAAGGGCACGCGGGTGGTCTTCGTGCCCGGCAACCACGACGAGTTCGCCCCCCGTTACGTCGAGCACAATTTCGGTGGCGTCGACGTGGTCGACGAGGCGGTGCACGTCACCGCCGACGGCAGGGCGCTGTGGATCACCCATGGCGACCTGTTCGACGGCGTGATCCAGTGCGCCAGGTGGCTGGCCCATGTCGGCGACTCGGCCTACGAGTTCACGCTCAGGCTCAACAGCGGCTTCAACCGCGCGCGGGCGCGGCTGGGCCTGCCGTACTGGAGCCTGTCGAAGTACCTGAAGCTCAAGGTCAAGCGCGCGGTCAGCTACGTCAGCGACTTCGAGGTCGCGGTGGCCCGCGAGGCACGCAAGCGCGGGCTGCAGGGCGTCGTCTGCGGCCACATCCACCATGCCGAGATGCGCGAGATCGACGGCGTGCTGTACTGCAACGACGGCGACTGGGTCGAGAGCCTGACCGCGCTGGTCGAGCACCACGACGGGCGGCTCGAGATCGCCGACTGGTCGTCGCGGCGCGCGCTGTCGCTGGCCGGCCCCGTGCCGTCGACCGGTGAGGCCGTGGCGGACGGCCCGATCGAGGTGCCGGCGCCGGCCTGCCTGCGCTCGCCGGGCCGCTGACCGGGCTCAGCGCACGCCGCCCGCCTGCGCGGGCGCCGCGGCCTCAGTCGCCGATGAAGCGCCGCCGGTAGGAGGCCGGCAGGTCGGCCAGGTTCATCATCATCGGCAGGTCGGCGGTGCGGAAATCGGGGTCCCAGGCCGGTGGGCCCAACACCTTGCCGCCGCACTTCAGGTAGCCCTTGATCAGCGCCGGCGGCTCGACCGGCAGGTCGCCGCGCAGGCTGTCCACCGGCAGCGGCAGCCGCGGGCGCGCCGCCAGCGCCGCATCGGCCAGGTGGCTGCGGCGCAGCTGCTGCCACAGGCTGGCGGCCGTGTGGCCGCCGTCGTGCAGCGTCACGCTGGCGCAGCCGACGCTGAGGTCCAGGCCGTTGCGCCCCATGAAGCCGGCCAGCGCCGACCACAGCATCAGGATCACGCCGCCCTGGCGGAAGGCCGGGTCGGTGCACGAGCGGCCGAGCTCGGCGATGCGCGGGCGCAGCGGGTCCAGCCGCGACAGGTCGAACTCCTGGTCGCTGTACAGGCCGCCGGCGCGGCGCGCGGCCACCGGCGTCAGCACCCGGTAGGTGCCGACCACGCGCTGCGGTGCGTCGGCGGTTTCGGCGATGCGCACCAGCAGGTGCTCGCAGTGGGCGTCGAAGGCATCGACGTCCAGGCCCGGTGGCGTGCCGGGCGGCGGGTTCAGTCGAGCGCCCATTTCGTCGGCGAAGACACGCCAGCGCAGGCGCTGCGCCTCGCGTACCTGGTCGTCGTGCCGGGCCCAGACGGCTTCGAGCCGCAGTGCCGCCGGCGCGTGCGGTTTGCCGGCGGCGGGCGGCGTCGGCGGGGTGTCGGGCCGCAGCAGGCGGCGCGGGGGGTGCTGGGCGAGGGTGTCCATGCGCGCATGCTGGCGAGCGCCGATGACCGGGCGGTGAACGGCGCGTGTCAGTTCCGTGATCCGGCGCGGCAGGCTCCGCGCCGGGTTCATTCGCGTCGGCGAAACGCCAGCCAGCCGGCGACGACGGTGAAGCTCAGCACGATCAGCGCGATCAGCCCGAAGCCGTGCGGGTTGTCGGCCAGCGGGATGCCGCCGACGTTCATCCCCAGCAGGCCGGCGATGATGTTGATCGGCAGCGCCAGCACGGTGACCACCGTCAGCGTGAAGACGCTGCGGTTGGTCTGCTCGCCGACCAGCGCGGTGATCTCCTCCTGCAGCAGCTTGATGCGTTCCTGCAGTGCGGCCAGGTCGCGCAGCACCAGCGAGAACTCCTCGGTCGACTGGCGCAGCTCGTCGAGGTCGTGCGCGGCGATCCACGGCGGCGGCTGCCTCAGCAGGCGGAACAGCGCGCCCGGCTCGGGTGCCAGCAGTCGCTGCAGGCGCACCAGCACGCGCCGCAGCCTGCCCAGCGCGACCCGCATCGGCTGCGGCTGGCCGGTGGTCAGCTTGTCCTCGACGGCATCGACCTGCAGCGTGGCGTCGCGCACGATGCGCACCAGCACGTCGCCCTGGTCGCGCAGCAGGTGGTTGAGAAGCGCCACCGGCGAATCGAAGCGGGTGCCGTCGCGCACCGCCTGGCGCAGCCGGTCGATCGAACGCAGCGGGTGGGTGCGCGCACTGACCGCCAGCCGGGGGTTGACCGCCAACCACAGCGAGGCGATCTCGGACGGATCGAACGAAAACTCGTAGGCGACATCGTTGACGACGGCGACCAGTTGGTCGGCGGCGTCCTCGATGCGGGTCGAACGCGAGCCGTCGCGCAGTGCGCCGAAGAATTCCGGCGCCAGCGGCAGCCGCTCGCGCATCCAGCCCTCGGCCGATGCGACGGCGAGGTTGAAGTGCAGCCAAAGGAATCCGCCCGGCCCGGCCGTTCCCAGCCAGTCCACCGCCTCGGCGAGCGTGATCGTCCGGGTCGGCGCATCGCGGGTGAACAGAAAGCCGCAGACCAGGCCGTGCGGGTCGGCGCCGTAGGGCGGCGGGTGCGGAGTCATGCGGTGAGGTCAGGGTGAAAGTGGCCCGTGCGCCGGCCAACCCGACACTGTGCGCTGCCGCTGTGACAGTGCCGTGACGACGGTCTACTGCCGACTGGCCGCCGCCATCGCCTGCGATCGCCGCCGCTGCGCCGTCGGCATCGACCGATGGGCGCTACATCACCCGGCCGAACCACCAGACGCTGAAGCCCGCGGCCAGCAACGCCAGCAGCGCGCCGGCGGCGGCCAGCAGCGCGCTGACCTCGGTCTCCTTGGTCTCGACGATCAGCCGGCTCGACAGGCCCTGGTAGACCTGCAGCAGGTCCTCGGCGGTGCCGGCGTAGAAGTAGTTCGCGCGGGTGATGCTGGAGATGGTCTTCAGCGTCTCCTCGTCGAGCCGCACCCGCATGCTCCAGCCCTCGAAGCCGATCGTCTCGCCGGCCTTGGTGCCGATGCCGACGGTGAAGACCTTGACGCCGTGCTCGGCGGCCATCTTCGCGGCTTCCAGCGGGTCGGGACCGGTGGTGCGCTGGCCGTCGGTCAGCAGGATCACCGCGGCCGAGGTGTAGCTGCCGGGCTCGACCGGCGTGAACGGCTTCTTCTCCTTCTTCTCGTCGGGCGAGGCCGGCATCGCCCGCGCGCCGGTGATCTGGCTCAGGTCGATGCCCTCGTCGGGAAACAGCGTGGCCAGCGACAGGATCAGCCCCGAGCCGATCGCCGTGGCGCGCTGCAGCTGGAAGCGGTCGATCGACGCGACCACGTCCTCGCGGCTGTAGGTGGGCGCCTGCACCACCGCCGCGGTGCCGGCGAACGACACCACGCCGATGCGCACCGTGCGCGGCAATCCGGCGACGAAGGCCTTGGCCGCCTCCTGCGCGGCGACCAGGCGGTTGGGCTTGACGTCGGTCGCGCGCATGCTGCCCGAGACATCCATCGCCAGGATGATGGTCTGGTCGCGCGACGGCAGCTTCAGCTTGACCACCGGCCGCGCGCTGGCCAGCAGCAGCACCGCGACCGCGGCCAGCAGCAGCGCCGGCGGCAGATGGCGGCGCCAGCCGGGGCCGCTGCCCAGCGCCTGCTTGACCAGCGCGACGCTGGCCAGCCGCACGGTGTTCTTCTTGCGCCGCTTCAGCAGCGCCAGGTAGGCCAGCACCAGCGCCGGCAACAGCAGCAGGCTCCACAGCCAGTCGGGCCAGAGGAAGTTCATCGCTCGGTTCCGTGAGGGTCAGGCTTGCGCCGCGCTGCGCAGCTCGGCCGGCATCCGGTGTCCCGAGGTCGCGCGGGCGCGCTGGCGACGCAGCGCGACATAGCGCAGCAGCGCGGCCAGCAGGTCGTCGCCGGTGGCCAGCTCGAGCACGTCGACGCCGGCGGCGCCGAGCTGGTCGCGCAACTGCGCCTCGTGCCCGGCGGCCAGGGCCTCGAAGCGCTCGCGGAAGCCGGCGTCCTGGGTGTCGACCAGCAGCTGCTCGCCGGTCTCGGCGTCCTCGACCGTCAGCAGGCCGATGTCGGGCAGCGCCATCTCCATCGGGTCGAGCAGCCGCACCGCCAGCACCTCATGGCGCCGCGCCAGCCGGCCCAGCGGCGCGTGCCAGCCGGGCTCGCTGATGAAGTCGGACAGCACGAACACCAGCGAGCGGCGGCGCAGCATCGTCTCGGCGCGGCCCAGCAGCTCGGCCAGGCGGGTCGGCGCGCGTTCGCGCGGCGCGGATTTCGGCGGCGCGGATGTCGGCGGGTTCGGTCGGCGCATCCGGGTCATCAACTGCAGCACCTGCGTGCGGCCCAGGCCGGGCGACAGCACGGTCTCGCGCGGCCGGGCGCCGGGGTGGTACAGCACCGCGCCGACCCGGTTGCCGTGGCGCGTCAGCAGCCGGGCGACCGCCGCGACGAAGCCTTCGCTGACCGCCAGCTTGGTCCGCCCGGCGGAGCCGAAGTCGACGCTGCCCGACAGGTCGAGCAGGAACCAGGCGGTCAGTTCGCGGTCCTCGGTGAACTGGCGCACATGCGGCACCTGCAGCCGGGCGGTGACGTTCCAGTCGATGTGGCGCACGTCGTCGCCATGCTGGTATTCGCGCAGGTCGGCCAGGTCGAGCCCGCTGCCGCGCCACAGCGTGCGGTAGTCGCCCTGCAGCAGGCCGTCCAGCCGCCGCAGCACCGACCACTCGAGCCGCTGCAGCAGCGGCTCGGCATCGGACATCGCCGGGGCGGACGCGGCCTCGTTCATGGCTCGTCAGGCGGCGCTGTGCTGCATCGGCTTGTCGGGCAGCGGCAGCCGGGCCATCACCTTGGCGATCAGCGCGTCGGGTGTCAGGCCCTCGGCCAGCGCCTCGTAGCTCAGCACCAGCCGGTGGCGCAGCGTGTCGGCGGCCAGGTCGCCCAGGTCCTCGGGCAGCACGTAGGCGCGGCCGCGCATGAAGGCCAGCGCCCGCGCCGCCTCGACCAGCGAGATGCTGGCGCGCGGGCTGGCGCCGTAGCTCAGGTACTTCTTCAGTTCGGCCAGGCCGGCGGCCTCGGGCCGCCGGGTGGCGCCGACCAGCTTGACCGCGTACTGGATCAGGCTGGGGTCGACATAGACCTGCCGGCAGGCCTGCTGCAGCTCGGCCAGCTGGCCGGTGCTGGCCACCGCCTGCGCGGCCAGCGGCGGGCCGATCACCCGCTCGACGATCACGAACTCCTCGTCGTCGCTGGGGTAGTCGACCAGCACCTTCATCATGAAGCGGTCGACCTGGGCTTCGGGCAGCGGGTAGGTGCCTTCGGTCTCGATCGGGTTCTGCGTCGCCATCACGATGAACGGCGAGGGCACCTTGTGCGTCTCGCCGGCGATCGTGACCTGGCGCTCCTGCATCACCTCGAGCAGCGCGCTCTGCACCTTGGCCGGTGCGCGGTTGATCTCGTCGGCCAGCAGCAGGTTCGCGAACACCGGGCCCAGCGTGGTGCCGAACTCGCCGGACTTCTGGTTGAAGAAGCGGGTGCCGACCAGGTCCGCCGGCACCAGGTCGGGCGTGAACTGGATCCGCTTGTAGCTGCCGCGCAGCGTCGCCGCCAGCGTGCGCACGGTCAGCGTCTTGGCCAGCCCGGGCACGCCCTCGACCAGCAGGTGGCCCTGCGCCAGCAGCGCGACCATCACCCGTTCGAGGAAGCGGTCCTGGCCGACGACGACGCGCTTGACCTCGTAGAGGATGCGCTCCATCAGCTGGGCGGATTCGGGGGCGATGGCGGCAGGATGATTCATGGGCTGAAGGCGAGGTGTCGAACGGGGTCAGAACGGCGGCAGCCCGGCACCGGCGGCGGCATTCTCGATCGGCACCGCGAAGCCGATGCCGATGAAGGTGCGCTGCTGGTTCGGGTTCATGATCGCGGTGACGATGCCCACCACATGGCCGTCCATCGTGACCAGCGGGCCGCCCGAATTGCCAGGGTTGGCCGCGGCGTCGAACTGGATCAGGTTGGTCAGGATGCGCTGGCCCTCGGGCGAGCGGAATTCGCGCTTGAGCCCCGAGACCACGCCCTGCGACGCCGACGGCCCGATGCCGAACGGGAAGCCCACCGCCAGCACCGCGTCGCCGGGCGCCAGCCCGCCGGTCGAGCGCATCGTCGCGGCATGCAGGTCGTCGGGGATCGTGTGCGCCTGCAGCACCGCGAGGTCGTTCTCGGGCTGCAGGCTGACCACCGAGGCCCCGCTCTCGCTGCCGTCGGCAAAGTTCACCGTGATCCGCGCCGCGCCCGACACCACATGCAGGTTGGTCAGGATCAGGCCCTTGTCGACGATGACCACGCCGGTGCCGACACTGCGCCCGGCCATCGGGTCGTCGTGCGGATCGGCCGGGGGTCTGCCCTTGCGCGGTGCCGAGGCGCTGCCGACCGGCGGCGTGGCCGGCTCGCCGACCACCCGCACCACCGACGGCAGGATCGCCTCGTAGGCGGCGACCCCGGCCGAGGCCAGCGGTTCCTTGGCGATCGATTCGCGCATCGCCGCGTCGATCTGCTCGAAGCGCAGCGGTCGCTGCACCTTGGCCGTCCAGGCCGGCCAGCCGACGACCAGAAGCCCGGCCACCGCCGCCAGCACCCAGAGCAGCCGCTCGTGCCGGCGCAGGCGCTCCGGCCAGCGCTTTGCCTGCGCTGGCTCTGCCTCAGGCAGCGCGGCCGGCGCTGCCGCATCCGGCGCCGCCGGCAACGCAGGTGCAGCCGGAGCAGGGCGCTGGGGAGATCGGCTGTAAAGCGATGTGCGGGCCATCGTCAACGGCTCCGGCAGCCGCCACCGGACTGCCCACGAAGACAGTATCACGGCTTCGATCGCCTTGCAGCCCTGCGACCACTGCCGGCCGCGCTGCTGCCCGGTGCATCATCGCGGCATGCCCGCACCCGAGCCCGCGGCGTCGAACTGGATCGACACCCACTGCCACCTCGACGCGCCCGAGTTCGACGCCGACCGGCCGGCGGTGCTGGCGCGCGCCCGCTCAGCCGGCGTGCGGCTGCTGGTGCTGCCGGCGGTGATGGCGGCGCACTTCGACGCGGTGCGCGCGCTGGCCCATGCCGAAGGGCTGGCCTATGCGCTGGGCATCCACCCGCTGTACGTGGACCGCGCCGACGATGCCGACCTCGACGCGCTGGCGCAGGCGCTCGAGCGCCACCGCGACGACCCGCGGCTGGTCGCGGTCGGCGAGATCGGTCTCGACTTCTTCGTGCCGGGGCTCGATGCGCTGCGCCAGCAGCGCTTCTACAGCGCGCAGCTGAAGCTGGCGCGCGACGCCGCACTGCCGGTGATCCTGCACGTGCGCCGCTCGGCCGATGCGCTGCTGCAGGGCCTGCGCCGCATCGCGGTGGCCGGCGGCATCGCCCATGCGTTCAACGGCAGCCGGGTCCAGGCCGAGGCCTTCGTCGGCCTGGGCTTCAGGCTCGGCTTCGGCGGTGCGCTGACCTTCGACCGCGCGCTGCAGATCCGCCGCCTGGCCGCCGGGCTGCCGGCCAGCGCGCTGGTGCTGGAGACCGACGCGCCCGACATCCCGCCGCACTGGCTGTACCGCACCGCGGTGGCCCGCGCCGCCGGCGCCACCAGCCGCAACGAGCCCGCCGAGCTGCCGCGCATCGCGCAGACGCTGGCCGCGCTGCGCGGCTGGACGCTGGACCAGACCGCCGCCGCCACCCGCGCCAATGCGCTGGCGGCGCTGCCGAAGCTGGCCGCGCTGTGATGCCGGCCGCGGCGACGTCAGGCCCGGTTGCGCGGTGCCAGCGGGGTGTCCGGCACCGGGTAGCCGGCGGCGCCGAAGGTCGCGACGATCGCCTTGTGGGTGTCGAAATAGACCTGCCAGTAGTGGTCGGTGTGGGTGTAGGGCCGCACCGCGAGCAGCGGGCCCTCGGGCGTGAACTGCAGGATCTCGATGTCCGGCGCCGGCGACGCGACGACGTTGGAGATCGCGGCGATCGCCGGCTTCAGCCGCGCGATCGCGTCGATCGGGTCGACGCTGTTGGCCACCTTGGCGACGCAGTCGACACGGCGGTGCGGCAGCGTCGAGTAGTTCTGGATGCTTTCGCTGAAGATCTTGTTGTTGCCGACGATCGTCAGCACGTTGTCGGGGGTGACGATCGTGGTGCCGAACAGGCCGATCTCCTTGACCGTGCCGGTGATGCCGCCGGCCTGCACGAAGTCGCCGACGTTGAACGGCCGCAGCACCTGCATGAAGATGCCGGCGGCAAACTGCCCGAGCAAGCCGCTCCAGGCGGCGCCGATCGCCAGGCCGGCGCCGGCCAGCAGCGCGGCGAAGCTGGTCGTCTTGACGCCGAAGATGTCCAGCACCGCCAGCACCAGGATGATGTTCAGCACCACCCCGACGATCGACTTCAGGTAGTTGGCCAGCGTCGCATCGATCTTCTTGCCCGCCGCCATCGCGGCGCCGAAGGCCCGCAACGCGAGGCCGATGATCCAGCGGCCGATGATCCAGGCGGCCAGCGCGCCGAGCAACTTCAAGGCGAAATCGACGCCTTGCGTCGACAGGAAGGTGATGACGGTTTCTACGTTCATTTGGGATGACTCCTGCTCTTGCCCATGACGGACCGGCGCAGCATAACAACCGGAATTGACAGGCCGGTGGACGCCAGCCTGTTGCAAGGTCTGGGCCCGGTGGTGGGGCCGGGCACGCGGCTGCTGGTGCTCGGCAGCTTTCCGGGCGTGGCCTCGCTGCGCGCGCAGCAGTACTACGGCCACCCGCGCAACCACTTCTGGCCGATCCTCGCGGCGATCTGGCAGGCCGATCTGCCGGCGCTGCCCTATGCCGAGCGGCTGGCCGTGCTGCGCTCGCGCGGCCTCGGGCTGTGGGATGTCTACGCCGCCTGCCGTCGCGCCGGCAGCCTGGACAGCGCGATCGAGGCCGCGGTGCCCAACGACCTGGCCGCGCTGGTCGCGCAGCTGCCCGAACTGCGGGCGATCGCGCACAACGGCGGTGAATCGGCACGGGCGATGAAGCTCACCCGGACGTTGGGGCTGCCGGTGTTCCGGCTGCCGTCGACCAGCCCGGCCAACGCCAGCTGGTCGTTCGAGCGGAAACTCGCGGCCTGGCGCGCCGTGTTCGCCGCCCAGGGACTGGCATGACGAAGAAGCGACTGCAGACCGAACTGGCCGGCGCGACGATCAGCGAATTCGACGGCGTCCGCTACCTGCACCTGGGCACCGACTGGGTGCAGGGCGCGATGCGCATCCACAGCCCGCGCAAGCTCGAGCTCGAGTACATCCAGCGCATGATGGCCTGGCTGCTGTGGCGGCCCGCCGGCACGCTGGCGGCCGGCCATGCGGTGCAGCTGGGCCTGGGTGCGGCGGCGATCACCCGCTTCACCCACCAGGTGCTGCGCTGGCGCACCACGGTGGTCGAGATCAACCCGACGGTGATCGCCGCCTGCCGGCTGTGGTTCCACCTGCCGGCCGACGACGAGCGGCTGACGGTGGTCAACGCCGATGCGGCGGCCTGGGTGGCCCGGCCCGAACACCTGCAGACCGCCGACGTGCTCTGCGTCGACCTCTACGACCACGAGGCCGCCGCGCCGGTGCTCGACGACGAGGCGTTCTACGCCGCCTGCCGCGGCCTGCTGGCGCCCGGCGGCTTGATGACCGTCAACCTGTTCGGCCGCGAATCGAGCTTCGAGCGCAGCGCCGAGCGCGTCGCCGCGGCGTTCGGCGCACAGCAGGTCTGGCAGCTGGCGCCGACCAGGGAGGGCAACACCGTGCTGGTCGCCGGGCGCGGTGTCGAGTGGCCCGATCACGACACGCTGGTCGCGCGCGCCGACGCGATCCAGGCCGCCAGTCGCTTGCCGGCGCGCAAGTGGCTGCGCCTGGTTCGGCCGTATGCGGCGGGTTGACGCCTGGCGTTGCGCGACGCGTCAGCGCCGCCGCCAGTGCTGCCGAAGTCCTGCGGCGGCGTCGTGCAGCAGCCACCAGGCGATGCGCGGGTTCTCGCCCAGACGGCGCAGCGCGTACGGGCGCCACGGGATGCCGTAGGGGATGTACACCCGCACCGGCACGCCGAGTTCGCGCGCGACCTCCAGCACCGCGCGGCGAGGCAGGCCGTTGAGCAGCTCGAGCTCGCAGCGCGCGCCGGCGGCCCCCAGGCGCTGCAGCGCCTGGCGCGCCAGCGGCGGGTCGTGGGTGGCCCCGCCACCTCGGCGGCACGGCCGGCCAGCTGCCCGGCCAGCGCCAGCAAGCCCGCACGCGGGTCGGTGCCCGGTGCCGCCGGATCGGGCCACTCGCCCTTGACCAGCCGCACCCGCAGGCCCAGCGCGATCGCGCGCTCGGCATCGGCCCGGCTGCGCGGCCAGCGAGCGGGCAGCGTCAGCCCGGTGGCGTTGCCCTGCGCCACGGCCTGCTCGACACAGTGCAGCGTGGCGTCGGCACTGGCGATGTCGTGCGAATCGAAATGCACCGGCATCGCCCGCTCGCGGGCCAGCGCGAGCACCGGCGCCATCGCCCGCGGGTCGAAGCCGAAGGCCGGCGCCTTCAGCGACAGGTAGCCCGGCGGCGCGAGCTGCGCCGCCGCGTCGACGATGGCCTCGCATTCGGCCGCCACCGCGGCCACCGTGTCGTGCGCCGCGTTGAAGTAACCCAGCGTGCAGGCCTGCCCGCCGGCGGCCAGGCGCTCGGCCAGCCGCAGGGCATCGGCGAGCGTCCAGCCCGGCACATAGGCCCGGCCTGCCGCCTGCAGCAGCAGCGACAGCGGGCGCCCGGCCGCGCGGCGGAGCCACGACGTCGACATCGCGTCAGCCCGCCCACCGGCGCAGGCGCCGGACGGCGGCCCGGGCGGCCCGGCCGGCCGCCCGGCGCGCCAGCACCTGCGCCGAGGCCAGGCCGACCGGCAGCACCTGCACCTGCTGGTAGTGCCGCAGCTGGCGCGTCCACAGCCGCGTCCAGGGATCCATGCCGCCCATGAACTCATAGGACAACAGGCCTGCGCGCGCCGCCTGCAGCAGCGTATGACGCATCAGCAGCTGGCCCGGCGAACAGGCGTCGAACGCCTCGTCGTGGCTGATCTTGAACAGCCAGAAGCGCTGGCGCCACTGCGCGGCGATCTGCATCGCCACCGCCTGCCCGTCCAGCCGCAGGAAGGCGATGCGCAGCATGCCGGCGGCGGCCGCCGCCTGCGCAAAGCGGACGAAGAAACCGCCCTGGACCGGATCGGCGCTCAGCGCCGTGCGGCGGCGCGCCTTCCAGCTGCGCGCCTCGACCGCGTAGGCCTCGTCCAGCAGTGGCTGCAAGGCCGCGCCGGGGTGCGGTGCGTGGAGTTCGAAGCCCAGCCGGCCATGTGCCGCGGCGCGGCGTTCATAGCGCCTGAAATCGGCGCGGCGACGGGCGTCGAAGCCGGCTTCGGGCTCGCGCCAGCGCTCGTCGAGCTCGATCACCGGCGTCGGCATCGCCGGGCGCAGCTCGACCAGCGCGCGGCCGGCAAAGGCCTGGCGCAGCGCGCCGAGCGTGGGTGAAGCCAGCGGCAGCCGGTCGAGCTGCAGCGGCAGGCGCAGGCGGGCGACGGCCAGCGCCAGTTCGGCCAGCGCCTGCGGCGAGCGCCAGAGCCAGTCGCTGGGTTCGAACAGCGCCGGCGGCTCGCGCAGCCAGCGGCCGCTGCGCACCAGCGGCGCCAGCGCGGCCAGGCCGGCGTCATCGTGCACCGCGATGAAGCGGGCGGCGTCGGGCGGCAGCAGCGCGGCGCGGGCGCGCACCCAGGCCGGCGTCTGCGTCGGGATCGCGGCCACCGTGTCGGGCAGCGCGGGCCACAGCGCATCGGCGGGCAACAGGTTCAGGGGCAGCGCCGCAGCGTTCATCGTTCACGTCCTGGCACGCGGGCCGGGCCGGCGGCGGGGCCCGGGCCGATGCGGCTTTGTATAGTCATCCGCCGCGTTCCAAGGCCGCAGCGGTGCAGCGATTGTGGCCCACGCCCTGCTTCACACAGCGAGCCCTCCGCACTGCATGCGCTTTAGCGTCCGTCGCTTCGAAGATCTCGAGTCGCTGCCTCCGGCCTGGTCCGGCTTGCGCCGGCAGCTGGCCGCCGTCGGCCTGTTCGGCGACCCGGCCTGGTACGAGCTGCTGATGCGCGGGGTCTTCGACCCGGCCGACCGCTGGGCCGTCTACACCGTCGAGGACGCCGCCAGCGGCCGCCCGCTGTTGCTGACGCCGCTGCGCCACGGCCGCAACGATCCGGCGGCGCGCGGCGCCTGGGTCATCGGTTCGATGAGCCACCCGGAGAACTATGCCGAGGCCGGGTTTGCGTTCGACCCGGCGCTGGAGCAGCCCGAGGACGCGGCGGCGGCGCTGTTCCTGCAACTGCGGCGCGGCGACCCGGTCCTCGGCGGCATCCGCTTCGACCTGATCCGGCTGTGGCCGATGACCGATCACACCGAACTGGGCGACATCCTGAAGCTGGCGCTGCTGCAGGCCGGCTTGCGCTTCCAGGTCTACGCGAACTCGTTCAACCGCTACGAGACCACGACCGGGCAGCGCTACGACGACTACTTTGCCCAGCGCAGCGCGAACCTGCGCTACAGCGCCAGGCGCCGCCGCCGCGCGCTCGAGAAGACCGGCGGTCTGGCGCTGGACCTGGTGAGGGGCGGCGACGGTCTCGAGCGCGCGATCGGCGACTACATCAGCGTCGCCGGCGCCAGCTGGAAGGCGCCGTCGAGCATGATCTCCGAGGACATCCTGATGGCGATCCGGCTCGCCGCGGCCCGCGGCGCGCTGCGGCTGGGCCTGCTGCGGCTGCATGGCAAGCCAGTGGCGGCTCAGTTCTGGATCGTCAGCGCCGGCATCGCGCACTGCGCCCGGCTGGCCTACGACGAGGGGCACAAGGCCGCCGCGCCGGGCGTGGTGCTGACCGACTTCATGATCGCCCAGCTGCTCGACGTCGACCAGGTCGGCGCGATCGACTTCGGCGTCGGTGCCGAGGACTACAAGCGCGGCTGGATGAAGGAAGACCGCTACTACTTCGGCCTGCTCGCCTTCAACCCCGACACCTGGCGCGGCCGCTGGCACGCGCTGCGCCACATCGGCGGGCAACCGCTCAAGCGCTGGCTGATGGCGGTGCGCGACAGCGCCGCGCCGCCGGTCAAGCGGCGATTGAAGGCGCTGCTCGGAGCCGTCAGGCGCTGAGCGGCTCAATCGCCGGCGTGCCCGCCGGTCTTGCCGCGCAGTGCCTTGAGCTGGCCGCGCTGCAGCTTGCCTTCGACCCGGCGCCGCTGCGAGATGCGGGTCGGCCGGGTCGCGCGCCGCGGCTTGGCCACCCGCGCGGCGGCCTCGATCAGCTCGCGCAGCCGTTCGATCGCGTCGGCCTTGTTGCGCTCCAGGCTGCGGTGGTCCTGCGCCTTGATCACCACCACGCCGTCGCCGCTGATGCGCGCATCGCCGAGCGCCAGCAGCCTGGCCTTCACCGCGTCGGGCAGGCTGGAGGCGGCGATGTCGTAGCGCAGGTGCACCGCATTGCTGACCTTGTTGACGTTCTGCCCGCCCGCGCCCCGGGCGCGGATCGCGCTGAACTCGACCTCGTCCTCGCGGGGCTGGCCGTGCAGCGCTGGCATCATCGCGGCTGGATCGGCTGAAGGGGGTGGGACATGTTCGGGGTGGCGGATTACGGCGCGTTCGTCGCCGCGGTGATTGTGTTCCTGGCGATTCCCGGGCCGGGCAACCTGGCGCTGATCACCTCCACCGGCAAGGGCGGCGTGGCCGGCGGGCTGGCCGCGACGCTGGGCGTGATCGCCGGCGACCAGGTGCTGATGTGGCTGGCGGTGGCCGGCGTCGCGGCGCTGCTGGCAACCTCGCCGGTGCTGTTCAACGGCGTGCAGTGGCTGGGCGCGGCCTACCTGGCCTGGCTCGGCTGGAAGATGATCACCGCGAAATCGGGCGACGCGCCGGTGCTGCAGATCCGCGCCGGCCAGTACTTCCGCCAGGCGCTCGCGATCACGCTGCTGAACCCGAAGGCGATCGTCTTCTACATGGCCTTCTTCCCGCTGTTCGTCGACCCGGCGCGGCACCAGGGGCTGCTGACCTTCGCGGTGATGGCCGCGACGATCGCCGTGCTGACCTTCCTGTACGGCGCGCTGGTCGTCGCGCTGACCCGGCATTTCGCCGAACGGCTGCGCGCCAGCGCGACGGCCACCCGCTGGCTGAACCGGCTGGCCGGCACGATGCTGGTCGGCTTCGGCGTCAAGCTGGCGCTGTCGCGCTGACGGCACACCGATCGACGGCGGCGCGCAATCGTGTCAGCATCGATGCCGACCGTTTCATGAGAGGGGGCGTGCATGCAGAACCTGATCTACCTGATCCTGATCGTGCTGTCGGCCGGCGCCGGCTGGTTCGCCGGCAGCTGGTCGGGCCGCGACGCGAAGGAGGCGCTCGAGGTGGCCAAGAAGAGCGGCCAGGCCGCCGAGACCCAGCGCGCGGCGATGCAGAGCGAACTCGACAACAAGCTGAAGGCGATCAAGGCCGACCACGATGCCGAGATCGCGAAGTACGACGCGCGCTTCGACGCCGCCACCACCAACTGGAAGCGCACCCTCGCCGAACGCGACAACAAGATCCAGACGCTGAACACCTCGGCGAAGTCGTTCCGCCAGCGCGCCGACGAGCTGACGCGCCAGCTCGGCAGCGCCAGGACGCCCGAGGAGGTGGCCCGGCTGAAGTCCGAGATCGCCGCGCTGCAGGGCAAGGCGCAGGCGGCCGAGGTCGAGAGCCTGGGCAACGTCTGCTCGAAGACCCCGGTGCCGGCCGACCTGCTGGCCGGCCTGCGTGTGGAGGCGCTGTGAGCGCCGGCGGCGAGGGGCGCCTGCGCCGCGGCGCCGGCGCCGCCGCGGTCGTGGCGGCGCTGGGCCTGCTGCAGGCCTGCTCGACGGTGCCGGTGGCGGTCAAGCCGGTCGGCTGCAAGGTCGACGACGCGACGCTGGCGCTGCGCTGCGAGGCGCCGCAGCCGGTGGCCGACGGCATCACCTACGGCGACGTGCTGTCGATCGGCCGGCTCGACCGCAAGGCGCTGCTGCAGTGCCAGCAGCACCTGTTGGCCGCGCTGGCGATGCTGGGTGAATGCCGCAGCACGGTCGAGGCCTACGGCAAAGAGATCGACAAGATCAACCAGGCCACGGCGCAGCGCTGAGGGCCGGGCGCTGCCGGGTGGGGCAGCGCTTGCGCCTGTGACGCTCGGTCAGCCAGCGTCGGTGCCGGCGCCGCCGCTGCGGGCCAGGTTCAGCGCCAGCAGGCGGCGCAAGATCTCGTCGTCGGGCAGCGCCGGCGTCCAGTCTGCCCAGCCGTAGGCGCCGGCGACGGCGGCGTCCAGCGCTGCATGCGCCTGGGCCAGCCAGGTGGGGCGGGCGTTGTACAGGTTCGTCAACGTGCGCTTGGCCAGGTCTTTCTCATGGCCCGCGCGGGCGACGATGCGGTCGGGGTAGGGCGATTTGGACAGGCCCAGCGGCACGACCTCGGGCACGCGCTCGGTCCATTCGGGCGGGTTCAGCCAGGCGTCGCGCAGCGCGACCAGCCGCGCCGCGGCATTCGCGATCGCCTCGGCATGCGGGCGGACCGCGGCCGGCAGGTCGGCCGGAATCAGCGCGCCGCCGGGCAGCGCCTCGGTGCGCTGGTGGGCGGTGTCGGCCGGCGTCAGGCCGGCGGGGAAGGGAAAGGTCTCGAAGGTCGTCGTCGGCGTGTAGCGCGGATCGTTGCCGACGCCCATCCAGGTGCACATGCGCAGCGACCACAGTTCGTGCAGCCGGCTGTGCAGGATGCCGAACGTGGTGTCGTCGGCACGGGCCGTGATGACGAGCTGGCCGTCGACGACGACCGGGTGCCGAACCCAGACGAACAGCCGGTGCTTCGCGACACGGGCTGTCGCGATGAAACGGTCGAGCGCCTTCACGGCGCGGCGCAGGTCGGGCGCAGGCCGCGCATGGAGCCACCAGCGCTCGCGCTCCAGCGCGTTCTGCACCGTCGCCCGAGCCGGCAGGACCTCAGTCTGCACGTGGGCGAACGGCACCTCGTAAAGTGCAGCAGCATCGTGCGGGCGATCGAACCCGAAGTCGATGATCCAGGTGCCGGACGACCGCCGCGTGACGTCCTGACCGTTCAGCCAGGGCGTCAGCACGTCAGCGTTACTGCGGCCGTGCGGGTTCGGCAAAGCCAGCCACCGCCGCGCCACTTCGCCGCCGATATCGAATTGGCCTTTCTTCATGCCGCCAATGAAGCAGGTGCCACGGTTGGAGGCCAGCGGCACTGCTCGGGTGAGGTCGGTGCCCTGCTCACCTGCGGAGCCCGCGGTCAGATTGGCATGGATCACGGCGCTGGCGGCGCCGTTCAGCTGGGCATGTTCCGCGACGTCGCCAAACGCCACCAACGACACCCGCACCGCCGCACCGTTGTTGACCCAGGGCTCGTCCGACCAGGCCTCGAAGATGCGCGTCGTCGCGACGATGCGGTCCAGCACCTGCCGGTTCGCGCCGCCACGGATCGAGTTCGTCGCAACCAGCCCGGCCCGCTCGAGCGTGCCGGCCTCGATCATCGCCCGCGCCTTCTCGAACCAGTAGCACACCAGGTCGGCGCCGCCGGGCACGCGGCCGCCGTACAGCGCGCGCAGCCGCTCGGTGTAGTCGTCGCCCAACTCGGCGCGCATCTTCTTGTCGCCAACGAAGGGCGGGTTGCCGACCACCGCGTCGGCCGCCGGCCAAGCCGCCTCGCCGCCGTCGGGGGCCATCAGCGCGTCGCGGCAGGCGATGTGGTCCAGCGGCTCGAGGATCGGGCTCAGCTTGAAGCCGTAGCCGCGCTGCAGCCGCCATTGCAACTCGCCGATCCACACCGTCACGCGCGCCAGTTCGGCGGCGTACTCGTTCAGCTCGATGCCCAGCACGTTGTGCGGCCCGGTCAGGTCGTGCTGGCGTTCCAGCCCCAGCGCCTCGGCCTCCAGGTTGACCTGGTGCTCGACGTCCTTCAGCGCCTTCAGCGCCAGGTACAGGAAGTTGCCGCTGCCGCAGGCCGGGTCGAGCACGCGGAAGCTGCGCAGCCGCTCCAGCCAGCCGACGAAGGCGGCATGCGCGTCGCGCCACGCCTTGTCGCCGTGGCGCTTGCTGCGTGCCAGCGCAGCAGCGACCTCGGCCCGGCGAGCCTGCCAGTCGGCCAGCAACGGGCGCCGCACGACCGGATCGACCAGGCGCTCGATGGTCGCCGGGTCGGTGTAGTGCGCGCCGAGCTGGCTGCGCTTGGACGGGTCGAGCCCGCGCTCGAACAGCGTGCCGAAGATGCTGGGGTCGATCGCGCTCCAGTCCAGCGCGCTGGCGGCCTTCAGCGCCGCGACGTCGGCGTCGGCCAGCGCCGGCACCGCGACGCGTTGGAACAGCCCGCCGTTGAACCAGGGGATGTCGTCGACGCCGAACAGGCCGCCGTCGCGCATCGTTTCGAACAGCGATTGCAGCTGGGCGCGCAGCCGCTCTGGCGCGACTTTCACGCCGACCAGGCGCTCGAACAACCGCTGCGGGAGCAGGCCGACGTCCTCGGCGAAGAAGCAGAACAGGCACTGCGTCAGGAAGTGGCTGACCTGCTCGCCTGGCTGGCCGGCGGCGCGCAGCCGCTCGGCGGTGGCGGCGAAGCTGCGCGCGGCCTCCTCGGTGATCTCGCGATTGCTGCGCCGCGGGCGCCAGGCGTCGGGGTCGGTCCACAGCGTGCGCAGCTGTTGCCTGACCTCGGGCTGCGCGAGGTCTTCCAGCGCGAAGGCATGGCGCTCGCTCGGCGTGCCGGTGAAATGGGTGTGGACCTCGATGCGCAGGCGGTCGCTAACGACCAGCAGCGGCGGGCTTTCCAGCGGCAGCGCGTACATCATCAGCTGCTTCAGCGCCGCCTCGAGGCTGCGCCCGGGCGCTTTGTATTCCCAGGCGAAGCAGCCGCGGCGCCAGACGTCGGCGAAGCCGTCGGTGCGGCCGCTGCCCGAGCCGGTGCGGGTCAGCCCGCGCTCGAAGCAGTAGTTGTCGGGGTCGGCCGGCTCGGGCACGCCGAGCACCCGGCACAAGTCGATGAAGTGCGCCTGGGCGCCGGCGCGCTCGCCGAGGCCGTCGGCGGCGCTGCCGGCGGCCCACTTTTCGATGAAGTCGCGCGCGGCAAGCGTTGCTTCCGTGCTGGATCCCGTGGCCATCGCCCTCCCTCGTTCTTCGGTCGCCCGGTTATACCCTGCTGCCTGCCGGGCCCCGGGCGCAGGTGCCGGATCGGGTCTACGATGGTGCCCGCTCGCCGTGAAGGTCAGGAGGATTCAGCCATGAGCACCGATCCGCAACCCGTCATCGCGCAGAAGTCGCCCTACGCGGTCGACGTCGAAGCCGGCAAGGACTATTGGTGGTGCGCCTGCGGGCGCAGCCGCAGCCAGCCGTTCTGCGACGGCTCGCACAAGGTCACGAGCTTCACGCCGGTGAAGTTCAGCGCGACGAAGACCGAGCGGGTCTGGTTCTGCGGCTGCAAGCACAGCGCTCACAAGCCGCTGTGCGACGGCACGCACAAGACGCTGTAGAAGCGGCAACGGGCCGACCGGCCCGCTGCATCCGTGTCGCAGCGCGGCCGGCAGGGCCGCGCGGTCGGCGTCACTTCTGCACGAGGACGAACATGAAGGCCTGGTCGCTCAGGCTCAGGCTGGGCGTGTCCTGGCTCATCCAGACATCGACGACCCATGAGCCATTGGCCTGCTTGATGACGCCCATGACCAACGGATTGCTGACGCTGGTCAAGTAGCCATAGGGCGTGACCGTGACCTGCGGTTCGCCGGTGCCCGTGTGCATGCCGGGCGCGATGATCAGCTTGTATTGCCCGACGGTGTTGAGCGGCTTGACGACTTCGAAGCCTTCGCCAGCGATCTTGCGGCCGTCGCTGGATACGGCGCCACTGACGACGTGGTGGTGATGGTGGCCGCCTTGGTCCCACCAGGTCAACTTGGCGCCACCATTGCAATTCGGCTTGCTGCCGACCTGGATCGTGCCCGGGATCACCTTGCCGTCCTTCTGACAGGCATAAAAGGTCACCGGCTGCGCCGACACCAGGGCGGGCAGGGCAATGCCGGCGGCGGCCAGCAGTGGAGCAACGACGCGGGAGAGGGATTTGCGGGTCATGATCTTGTCTTTCCTAAGTTGTGCACTTCGAGCCCGGCGCGGCATCGATCACCGCCCGATTCGAGAGCCTTTCGAAGATACGTGCCGTGGCATTCGTGCGGCACCACCGATATCGGGCGGACGGCGGGCCAGGTTGATTCCGCGTTGCGCTGGATCAACCAGTTGGGCGGAGTACCCGCGACTCGGCTGCGATCGCGGTTCGTAGTGATTCGCGTTCGGCCGCTCCGGCCGACGTCGCATTGCCACCGGTCCGAGGTTCAGCGCGTCGCTTCGCGCAGCGCCGCCACCGCCTGGCCCAGCTCGATCACCGCCAGCGCGTAGTAGCTCGACCAGTTGTAGCGCGTCACCGTGTAGAAGTTCTGCGTGCCGGCGATGTAGCTCGGCGCCGCGTCGCCGTTCTGCAGCTCGACCAGCGCCAGCGGGCCTTCGTGCGCAGCGCCGCCGGCGTCGAGCTCTGCGCCGCGCTCGGCCATCTGCGCGGCGCTGAAGCTCGGCAGGATGTCCGGCGCCAGCAGCGTCGCGCGGTCGGTGGTGTCCACCGGCGGCTTCACCGCAAAGTGGGTCGCCAAGCCGCGCTGCCAGCCATGCTCGGCCAGGTAGCGGGCGACGCTGCCGATCACGTCGGCCGGGCTGCCGGCCATGTCGATGTGGCCGTTGCCGTCGAAATCGACCGCATAGCGGTTGATGCTGCCGGGCATGAACTGGCCCAGCCCGATCGCGCCGGCGAACGAGCCCTTCACCGAGGTGGTGGGCAGCTGCTCGCTGTGCGCCAGCTTCAGGAACTGGCCCAGTTCGTCGCTGAAGAACTCGCTGCGGTCCTTGCGGCCCTTGGGGAAATCGAGGCTCAGCGTGGCCAGCGCGTCGAGCACGCGGAAGCTGCCGGTGTGCCGGCCGTAGAAGGTCTCGACGCCGATGATGCCGACGACCAGCGACGCCGGCACGCCCCAGCGCTGCTCGGCGGCGGCCAGCCAGGATTCGTTGGCGGCCCAGAACGCCACACCGGCACGCACCCGCTCGGGCTCGATGAAGCGGGCGCGGTAGGCGGCCCAGTTCTTCGCGGTGCCCGCCGGCGGCGGCATGATCAGCCGCACCACCGCTGGCTGGTAGCGCGCCTGCGCTAGCTGCTCGCGGGCCCAGGCCGGGTCCAGCCCCTGCTGGGCGGCCAGGCGGTCGGCCAGCGCCAGCGCGTCTTCGCGCCGGCCGTAGGTGACGATGTCGGGGTCGCTGTCGCTGCGGGTGGGCTTGGCCTGGGCGGTCGTCCGGGGCGACTTCTTGCCGGCCGGCTTCGCCTTGGCGGTCCTTTTCGCCGACGCGCTCGAGGCCGTGGTGCTGGCGGCGGCAGCCACCGGCGCTGGGGCGGCCAGCGAGATCGTCAGCCCGCAGGCCAGTGCGCACAGGCCGGTCGGCAGCAGAGGGCAGGGCATCACGCGGATTATCCGGCGGTCGTCGGCCTGGCCGCCGCGGCGCCCGGCCCCGGCGCGCGGCCGCGCAGCCGGTCGGCTTCGCGCGCTGCGGCCGGCCACCAGCCGCGCGCGGGCAGGCGGGTGCCGCCGGGCGCATAGCGCTGGCGGTCGAGCGACTCCAGCGCCTGCGCCAGCCGCTCGCCTGCCGCGCCATGGCGCTGGCGCACCAGCGCGGCCAACTGGCGCGGCGGATGGTGCGGCCGGGCGTCGACACCGATCGCCTGCAGCCGATCGCCCAGCCGCTGGCGCAGGCGTTGCCAGGGGTCCTGCCGGCGCCGGTCGTGCCAGGCCCACAGCGCGCCGGCGCTGGCCACGGTCGCCAGCAGCGCCGCCAGCGCGCGGGCCAGGTCGGTCCAGTCGGGTTCGGCGACGCCCAGGCTCTGCAGCAGGCTGAACTGGCGGCTGCGCGAATAGCCCATCACCCACAGGTTCCAGCGGCTGTCCAGCAGTTCCCAGGCGCGGCGGATCTGGCCGGCCAGCGCCGGGCTGACGCTGTTGATGGCCCCGGCCACCAGACCCGGCGGCGGCTGCAGCGGCCGGCTGGCACGCACCCGTTCGGGCGCCACCGCCGAGGTCGGGTCGGCGCGGATCCAGCCGGCGCCCGGGTCCCAGTACTCGGCCCAGGCATGGGCGTGGCTCTGGCGCACGATGCGAAAGCCGTCGGCGTCCGGCGGCTCGGCGCCCTGGAAGCCGGTGACGAGCCGGGCGGGCACGCCCATCGCCCGCATCACGACCACGAACGCGCTGGCGAAATGCTCGCAGAAGCCCTGGCGCCGGTCGAGCCAGAACTCGTCGATCGCGTCGCTGCCGTAGGCGCCCGGCTGCAGCGTGTAGACGTACTCGCTCTGGCGGATGTGGGCGGCCAGTGCGGCGGCGACGGTGCGCGCGTCGGCGTTGCCGAGCTGCTCGCGCATCCGGTGGGCCCAGGCCAGCGTGCGCGGGTTGAATCCCTGCGGCAGCGACAGTGCCGCGCCCAGCTCGTTCGGGTCGACCTGCTGGCCGTGGCTGAAGCGCGGCCAGGCCTGGGCGCGGATGCGCAGCCGCTCGCCGACCAGCCGGTCGGTGTGCCACTGCAGGTCGCGGCCCAGCCAGGGCTGCCAGTCCTGCGCCCGCTGCGGCGGCGGCAACTGCGGCGCGCTGCCGGGGTCGGCCGGCGTCGCCTCGAGCAGCGGCAGCAGCGGCAGGCGGATCGGCTCGAGCACCATCTCGTAGGCCACCGGCGTGCCGCCGGTGCGCAGGTCGGTCGCGCGCAGCGCATGGCGGCGGCTGCCGGAGACCGAGGGCAGCCACTCCAGCCCGTCGAAGCGCGACAGCACCGGGCCGCGGAAGTACAGCGCCTCGGGCGGCGGCACGACGCCGTCGAAGCGGATGCGCAGGGCGATCGAATCGTCGTTGGCCAGCTCGGCCACGCCGCCCAGCCGCAGCGTGCCCGACAGACCGGTGCGGCCGCCGCTGTCCTGCGGCAGGCCCCACAGCGGGCCGAAGCGCGGGAACAGCACGAACAGCGCGGCCATCAGCGGCAGCCCCAGCAGCGCCGAGCGTGCCGCCACCGCGCCGGCGCGCTTCAGCGTCGGCCGGCCCACCGGCATGTTGGCCAGCACCAGCGCGGTCAGCAGGCCCCAGGTCGAGATCAGCATCGCCAGCGCGGTCAGCAGCGACTGCGAATACAGGCAGTGCGTCAGCACCAGGAAGAAGCCGAGGAAGAACACCACCATCGCGTCGCGCCGCGCGCGCAGCTCCAGCGTCTTCAGCGCCATCAGCACGACCAGCAGCGTGACGCCGGCCTCCTTGCCGAGCAGCGTGCGCTCGGTCCAGGCCGTCAACGCCACCGCCACCACCAGCACCGCGCCGACCTGCCAGCGGCCGGGCAGCGTGCCGTTGCTCAGCGCCAGCTGCGCCCGCCAGACCAGCACCGCAGCGGTCAGCAGGCCGCACCAGGCAGGCAGCCGCTCGAGGTGGGGCAGCACGATCCAGCCGATCAGGGCCAGCTGGAACATCGTGTCGCGGGTCTCGCGCGGCCACTGGCGCCAGGCCAGCAGGCGCTCGCGCAGCGCTTGCGCGGGCGGCGGCACGGCGGCGCCGGCGGTCATGGTCACGGACCCTCAGGCGGCGGCGCCGCTGCGGCGCGCCGGCTGCCACAGCGCCAGCGCCTCGAGCGCGGCGCGCCGCTGCGCTTCGCCGCCGGCTGCGGGCAGGTCCAGCCCGGGCAGCTTCAGCGCGAAGGCCTGGCCCAGCCGCTCGGCCGCCAGCACCCAGGCCGCCAGCCGCGACAGCCGGGCCTCGCTGTCTTCGCCGCCGCGCGGGGTGGCGATCGCGCCGTAGTCGAGCACCAGCGCCTGTGCCGCGCTGGCGCTGGTGTCGCGGCTGACCAACTCGCCGGCGCGGGCGACCTTCTTCCATACCACCTGGCGCAGCGGGTCGCCACGGCGGTAGGCGCGCACGCCGTCGAACTCGCCGCCGCTGCCGCTGCGCGCCTGCAGCTCGCCGCGCTCGCTGGGCCGGCCGGCCGGCAGCGGCTGGGCCGGCTGCTCGGGCGCCGGGTAGACCAGCGCCTGAGACGCCGGCCGCCACACCGTCCAGGCGCGGAACAGGCCGAGCGGGAAGTGGGTCTCGACCAGCAGCGTCGGCAGCGCCTGGCGGCCGCGCGTGGCCGGGGTGAAGCGCAGCCGCAGCTGGGCACTGCCCTGGGCCGGCACGTCGCAGAAGGCGATGCCCTCGCGGCGCGCGTCGTGCAGCGCCAGGCCGACACCGTGGCGCTCGCCGCCGGGGTTGTCGATGACGATCTCCAGCGTCGCCGGCTCGCCGGCGAACACCGGCGCCGGCGCCTTGATCCGCAGGCCGAGCCGGCGCAGGTTGCCGTGGGTCTGGTGCAGCGAGACCAGCGCCGTGCCGCCGAGCAGGAAGGTCAGCGCGTAGCCGAGGTTCAGCTGGTAGTTGATCGACGCCAGCAGCATCACCACCAGCGTCAGGCAGAAGCCCCAGCCGGCCTTGGTCGGCAGGATGTACAGGTTGCGCTGGGTCAGCGTCTGGCTGTCGCTGCGCGGCAGCCGGTTCTCGAACCAGGCGCGGAGGCGCTGGCGCAGCATCAGGGCAGGCCGACGGCTTCCAGCATCGCCCGCACCTGCTCGGCGCGGCCGCGCCCGGCGCTGGCCAAGGGTACCAGCCGGTGCGCGGCGGTCTGCGGCAGGATCGCCTGCAGGTCGTCGGGGGCGACGTAGTCGCGCTGCGCCAGCAGCGCCCGGGCGCGCGCGGCACGCAGGATCGCGATGCCGGCGCGCGGGCTCAGGCCCTCGACGAACCACTGCCCCGAGCGGCTGGCGGCGATCAGCGCCTGCAGGTAGTCGAGCAGCGACTCGGCCGCGTGCACCTCGAGCACCGCGGCCTGCGCCGCGCGAAGTTCGTCGGGGCTCATCACCGCCCCCAGCCGCTCGACCAGGTGGCGGCGGTCCTCGCCGGCCAGCAGTGCGCGCTCGCTGGCGCGGTCGGGGTAGCCGAGCGTGATGCACATCAGGAAGCGGTCGAGCTGGCTCTCGGGCAGCGGGTAGGTGCCGAGCTGGTCGCTCGGGTTCTGGGTCGCGATCACGAAGAACGGCTCGGGCAGCCGCCGGGTCTCGTTCTCGACCGACACCTGGTGCTCCTCCATCGCCTCGAGCAGCGCGCTCTGGGTCTTGGGGCCGGCGCGGTTGATCTCGTCGGCCAGCAGCACCTGGGTGAACACCGGGCCGGGGTGGAAGCTGAAGGCCTCCTTGCTGCGCTCGAAGACGCTGACGCCGACCAGGTCCGAGGGCATCAGGTCGGCGGTGAACTGCACCCGCGTGAAGCGCAGCCCCAGCGAGACCGCCAGCGCATGCGCCAGCGTGGTCTTGCCGACGCCCGGCAGGTCCTCGATCAGCAGGTGGCCGCCGGCGAGCAGGCAGGCGATACAGTCCTCGATCTGTGTCCGCTTGCCGACGATGATCGTGCTAATCTGATCCGTCAGCCGAGACAAGCGCCGCGCAAGGTGGGAATCAGCCATTCGCGGCACCATACCGGAAAACGATTCGAGACCCCGATGTCCACCGCCTTCTACAGTCACGCCGAGTGCCGTTTGCACGATATGGGAGCGGGCCACCCGGAATGCCCGCAGCGCCTGGATGCCATCGCCGACCAGCTGATCGCCTCGGGCCTGGACATCGCGCTCGACCACCGCGAGGCACCGCTGGCCACGCTCGAGCAGATCGAGCGGGCACACAGCGCGAACTACGTGCTCCAGCTGCGCGAATTCATGGAACAGGTGCAGGCCAACGGCGAGCCGCGCCACCTCGACCCCGACACCGTCGTCTGCGGCGGCACCTGGCGCGCCGCGCTGCGCTCGGCCGGCGCCGCGGTGGCGGCCACCGAGGCGGTGGTGCGCGGCGAGGTCGAGAACGCCTTCTGCTCGGTGCGCCCGCCCGGCCACCACGCGACCCGCGACGAGACGATGGGCTTCTGCTTCTTCAACAACATCGCGATCGCCGCCCGCCATGCGCTGGACGTGCTGGGCCTCGAGCGGGTGGCGATCATCGATTTCGACGTCCACCACGGCAACGGCACCGAGGACATCATCGCCGGCGACGAGCGGGTGCTGATGGCCAGCTTCTTCCAGCACCCGCTGTACCCGAACAGCGGCGCGGTGCCCAAGGGCACCAACATGGTCAACGTGCCGATCCCGCCTTACACCCGGGGCATGGAGGTGCGCGAGATGATCGACCTGATGTGGCTGCCGCGGCTGGAGGAATTCCGCCCGCAGATGCTGTTCATCAGCGCCGGCTTCGACGCCCATCGCGAGGACGACCTCGGCCAGCTCGGCCTGGTCGAGTCCGACTACGAGTGGATCACCCGGCGCCTGAAGGACATCGCCGACCGCTACTGCGGCGGGCGCATCGTCTCCTGCCTCGAAGGCGGCTATGCGCTGTCGGCGCTGGGGCGCAGCGTGGTCGCCCACCTGCGGGTGCTGGCCGACGTCTGATCGCCGGGGCCGGGGCGGCGGCCCGACCGGGCTGCTGACACAATCCGGCCGCCATGAAGGATCTCGATTCGTTGACGAACCTGCTGCGCGACCTGGTCCAGCCTGCGTCGCTGCTGCAACTGGCCCTGCTGGCCTTGTGCCTGGGCCTGTCGTGGGCCGTGGTGGCGCGGCTGCGGCCGCGCGATGCACCCGGCGATGCCGGCCTGTGGTTCGGCCAGCGCGGCTTCGACGGCGTGCTGTTCCCGCTGCTCGCGCTGCTGCTGGCGGCGCTGGCGCGGGCCGGGCTGCGCGGCCACCTGCCGCTGGCGGTGTTCCAGCTGGCGATGCCGATCCTGGCCAGCCTGGCGCTGATCCGCGTCTCGGTGCGGGTGCTGCATGCGGCGTTTCCCAGCTCCAGCCTGGTGCGCGCGTTCGAGCGCACGCTGAGCTGGGTGGTGTGGATCGCCGCGGTGCTGTGGATCACCGGGCTGCTGCCGCTGGTGCTGGAGGAGATGGAGGCCCTGAGCTGGAAGATCGGCGGTGCCCAGGTCTCGCTGCGCAGCCTGGTCGAGGGCGCGCTGTCGGCAGTGGCGGTGATGCTGGTGATGCTGTGGCTGTCGTCCAGCCTCGAGGCGAGGCTGATGCGCGCCGGCAGCATTCACCTGAGCGTGCGCAAGATGGCGGCCAACGCGACCCGCGCGGTGCTGCTGCTGGTCGGCATCCTGATCGCGATGTCGGCCGCCGGCATCCCGCTGGGCGCGCTCAGCGTGATGGGCGGCGCGGTCGGCGTGGGCATCGGTCTGGGCCTGCAGAAGCTGGCGGCCAACTACGTCTCGGGCTTCGTGATCCTGGCCGAGCAGTCGCTGCGCATCGGCGACGTCGTCAAGGTCGACAACTTCGAGGGCAGCATCAGCGACATCACCACCCGCTACACGCTGATCCGTGCCCCCAACGGCCGCGAATCGATCGTCCCCAACGAAATGATGATCACCCAGCGGGTCGAGAACCTCACCTACGCCGACAGCCAGCTGGTGCTGACCACCGTCGTGCAGGTCGGCTACGGCACCGACCTCGACGCACTGTTCCCCAAGCTGCTGGCCGCCGTGGCGGCGGTGCCGCGGGTGCTGGCCGACCCGGGCCCGGGGGTGCGGCTGTCGGCGTTTGCCGACAACGGGTTGGAACTGACGCTGGCGTTCTGGATCGGCGACCCGGTCAATGGCCAGGCCAATGCGGTGGGCGACGTCAATCTGGCGATCCTGCGCCTGCTCGAGGCCGAGGGCATCGAGATCCCGTTCCCGCAGCGGGTGATGCGCAGCCTGCCGGCGGCGGCTGGCTGATTGCGCGCAGCAGTTCACGCGGCGCCCGGCGCCGGCGCCGGCGGCGGCACACTGCGGCGATCAGCGGCCGATGATCCTGGCAGGAAAGTCCGCCCGCCCGGGCACCCCTGCCGAGGCCCTGACGATGTCGCTGCCCGCCTACCTGCCGCCCGAATCGAACCGCACGCAACTGGCCGTGGCGCTGGCGCCGCTGCTGGTGCTGGCGGCGTTCACCGCAGTCGTCACGCGGCTGATCGACCCCGACACCGCGCTGGTCTGGCTGGCGGCCTGCGCCGTCTGGGTGGTGCACGAGATGCACGAGTTCCAGAAGACCATCGACGGCTACAACGCCGACTATGTCGGGCGCCACCTGGCCTGGCGGTCGCCGGCCACGCTGTCCGCCCTGGCCGCCGACGCCGGGCTGACGACGGCCACGCGCGAGTTCGTGCAGCACTACCTCGACGCCGGCCGGGTGCTGCTGCGCGACGGGCAGTCGGTCTGACGAGGCAGGCGCCGGCCGCGGCGCGGCCGCCGGGCCATCGTCGCTGGCCCTCCCCCCTATGGGGTGGCTCTTCGCGGCCGGCGGCATAGCACCAACGAGCGATGCCGGCATCGGGCCGGCCGTCCACACTGTGGTCCTGCTCCGCGAACACCGGTTGGTGCCGCGGGCCAACCGAGGATCCAGGAGGACACCATGTCACACAAGCTCGCCCCGCTGCCGGCCACGCTGGCCACCGCGGCACTGGCGGCATCCGCGGCGCTGGGCCTGACCGCCTGTCTCGGCGAGGCCGACCTGCTCGAGGCGGGGCTGCCGGCGGCCAGCCAGGCCGGCTGCGACTGGCTGCGCCAGGTCGACGTGCTCGACGGCCGGCTGGTGCTGGACTACCGGGAAGCGGCCCCGCTGGCCGGCGGCGCTCGCCTGCAGCGACACCATGCCGCCGACGTCCAGGGCACGCTGCGGCTGCTGCAGCGCGACGACCGGGGCGTGGTCTGGAGCGGCGCGCTGAAACAGGGCCGGATGTCGCTGGACGACCGCCAGGTCGGGCCGGCTGGCGCGACGGCGTGGTCGCTGGCGGGGCGCGGAGCGCCGGGCACCGGCCCGGGCCTGGCCGGCACGGTGGCCACGCTGCGGCTGGATCTCGCCGACTGCAGCCTGCAGATCGCGGCCCGGCTGGCGCTGCCCGCCGTCGCCCGGGACGGCCGCTCCAGCCCGGCGACGATGCTGCAGGAGATGGGCCGGCTCGCGATCAGCGGCCTCGACGCCCGCGGCGGGCCGACGCTGGCCGGCACCTGGCGCGTGCCGGTCGCGCACGACGACGCTGGCGCGGACCTCGCCGCCGTTGCGGCGGTCGCCGACGACGGGCTGACGGTCGGCCGCTATCGTCCCGCGGGACCGGCGGCCGAAGTCGTCGGGCCCGGCGGCACGGCGCTGGTGCGCTGGCAGTTCCGCGCCCGCACCTGAAGCCGGCCCGGGCGCCGGCGGACAGGCCACAGGCGCCGGCCGTGCCGGCGGACAGGCCACAGGCGCCGGCCGTGCCGGCGCTCAGGCCACCGCGACCGGGATCCCGCCGATCCGGGCCTGCCACTCCTTCGGCCCGGTGTTGTGCACGCTGCTGCCCTGGCTGTCGACGGCCACCGTCACCGGCATGTCCTTGACGTCGAACTCGTAGATCGCCTCCATCCCCAGGTCGGCGAAGCCGACCACCTTGGCGCCCTTGATCGCCTTGGCCACCAGGTAGGCGGCGCCGCCCACCGCCATCAGGTACGCGCTCTGGTGCTTCCTGATCGCCTCGATCGCCACCGGGCCGCGCTCGGCCTTGCCGATCATCGCGATCAGCCCGGTCTGTGCCAGCATCATCTCGGTGAACTTGTCCATCCGCGTCGCGGGGGTCGGGCCGGCCGGGCCGACCACCTCGTCGCGCACCGGGTCGACCGGGCCGACGTAGTAGATGACGCGGTTGGTGAAGTCCACCGGCAGCTTCTCGCCCTTGGCCAGCATGTCCTGGATGCGCTTGTGCGCGGCATCGCGGCCGGTCAGCATCTTGCCGCTGAGCAGCAGCGTGTCGCCGGGCTTCCAGCTCGCCACCTCGGCCGGGGTCAGCGCATTCAGGTCGACGCGCTTGCTCTTGTTGTAGTCGGGCGCCCAGGTCACCTCGGGCCACAGGTCGAGGCTGGGCGGCTCGAGGTAGGCCGGGCCCGAACCGTCGAGCACGAAGTGCGCATGCCGGGTCGCCGCGCAGTTCGGGATCATCGCCACCGGCAGGCTCGCGGCATGGGTCGGGTAGGTCTTGATCTTGACGTCGAGCACCGTGGTCAGCCCGCCCAGGCCCTGCGCGCCGATGCCCAGCGCGTTGACCTTCTCGTACAGCTCGATGCGCAGTTCCTCCAGCTTGTTCTGCGGGCCGCGCGCCAGCAGCTCGTACATGTCGATGTCGTCCATCAGCGCTTGCTTGGCCAGCAGCGCCGCCTTCTCGGCCGTGCCGCCGACGCCGATGCCCAGCATGCCCGGCGGGCACCAGCCGGCGCCCATCGTCGGCACCGTCTTCAGCACCCAGTCGACCAGGCTGTCGCTGGGGTTGAGCATCTGCAGCTTGCTCTTGTTCTCGCTGCCGCCGCCCTTGGCGGCGACGGTGACGTCGACCTTGTCGCCCGGCACCAGCTCCATGTGGATCACCGCCGGCGTGTTGTCCTTGGTGTTCTTGCGCGCGAAGATCGGGTCGTCGAGCACGCTGGCGCGCAGCAGGTTGTCGGGGTTCAGGTAGCCCTGGCGCACGCCGGCGTTGACGGCGTCGGCGATGCTGCCGCTGAAGCCTTCCCAGCGCACGTCCATGCCGATCTTCAGGAACACGTTGATGATCCCGGTGTCCTGGCAGATCGGCCGGTGGCCCTCGGCGCACATCTTCGAGTTGGTCAGGATCTGGGCGATCGCATCCTTGGCCGCCGGGCTCTGCTCGCGCTCGTAGGCGCGCGCCAGGTGGGCGATGAAGTCGGCCGGGTGGTAGTAGCTGATGTACTGCAGCGCGGCGGCGATGCTTTCGATCAGGTCGGCTTGGGCGATCGTGGTGGTCATGGTGCGGTGACGGCCGGCGGGCCGCGATCACGAGGGAACTTCGAAGTGTAGAGCGCACACCCAGACTGGGGCTGACAAACGGGGCCCCTACACTTCGACGCTGCGCGGACCCGCGCCTGGCACCGGAAAAGACCGACAACGCATGAGTCCGCTGGCCCTCGTCGTGCTGTTGCCGCTGGTGATCGGCACCGCGGCGTGCGCCGTTGCCGGCCGCCGCAACTCCCCCGCGCGCCGCCGCCTGGCCGCCTGGCTGGCCGCCGCGGTCGCCGCCGGCGCGCTGGCGCTGCTGCTGGGCCAGGCCGGCGCGGTGTTCGCCGGCCAGGTGCTGCTCTCGCAGACCGAGTGGCTGCCGACGATCGGGCTGAACCTCGGCTGGCGGCTCGACGGGCTGGGCCTGATGTTCGGCCTGCTGATCACCGGCGTCGGCGCTCTGGTGATCCTGTACGCCGCCTACTACCTGGATGCCGACGACCCGGCCGGCAAGTTCTACGCGTTGCTGATGCTGTTCATGGCGGCGATGCTGGGCATCGTGCTGTCGGACAACCTGCTGCTGCTGGTGGTGTTCTGGGAGCTGACCAGCGTCTCGTCGTTCCTGCTGGTGGGCTACTGGGGCGCAAGCCCGCGCGGCGGCGCCGAGGCACGGGCCGGCGCCCGCATGGCGCTCGCGGTCACCGGCGGCGGCGGGCTGGTGATGCTGGCGGGCATCGTGCTGCTCGGCCGGATCGGCGGCAGCTATGAACTGAGCGAACTGCTCGCCCGCGGCGAGGCGGTGCGCGCGCATGCGCTGTTCCCGCTGGCGCTGGGGCTGATCCTGGTCGGCTGCTTCACGAAGAGCGCGCAATGGCCGTTCCACTTCTGGCTGCCCGACGCGATGGCCGCGCCGACGCCGGTTTCGGCCTACCTGCACTCGGCGACGATGGTCAAGGCCGGCATCTTCCTGCTGCTGCGGCTGTACCCGGTGCTCGGCGGTGCGCTGTTCGAGGCGATCGTCGCGCCGGTCGGGCTGCTGACGATGGCCTTCGGCGCCTATGTCGCGGTGTTCCGGCACGACCTGAAGGGCCTGCTGGCCTATTCGACGATCAGCCACCTGGGGCTGATCGTGTTCCTGATCGGGCTGGACACCGAGCTGGCCGAGGTGGCCGCGGTGTTCCACATCCTGAACCACGCCACCTTCAAGGCCGCGCTGTTCATGACCGCCGGCATCATCGACCACGAGACCGGCAGCCGCGACATGCGCCGGCTCGCCGGCCTGTTCAGGCTGATGCCCTGGACCGCGACGCTGGCGATGGTCGCCGCCGCGGCGATGGCCGGCGTGCCGCTGGTCAACGGCTTCCTGTCCAAGGAGATGTTCCTGGCCGAGGCGCTGGCCGGCCGCGCCCACTTCCCGTTCGGCCTGCTGGTGCCGATCGTCGCGACCTTCGGCGGCATCTGCGGGGTGGCCTACTCGCTGCGCTTCATCCACGACGTGTTCTTCAATGGCCAGCCGCGCGGTCTGCCGAACCCGCATCCGCACGAGCCGCCGCTGTTCATGAAGGCGCCGGTGGCGTTGCTGGTCGCGCTGTGCCTGGCGGTGGGCGTCGCGCCCGGCCCGACCGTCGGGCCGATGGTGCAGCTGGCGGCCACCGCGGTGCTCGGCCACGCGCCGCCGCCCTACCAGCTGGCGCTGTGGCACGGGTTCAACCTGCCGCTGCTGATGAGCAGCATCGCAATGGCTGGCGGCGTCGCGATGTACTTCGCGCTGCAGCGCCAGCGCCGGCTGCACCTGCACCATCCGCGCGGCCTGACCGGCCGGCTGCTGTTCACCCGCGGCCACGACGGCCTGTTCGAGCTGTCGCGCCGGGTGGTCGGCCGGCTGGACAGCGGCTCGCTGCAGCGCCACGCGGCCTGGATGATCGGCAGCGCGCTGGCCGTCGCCGCCTGGGCCTGGGTCGGCAGCGACGCGCCGGCCACCGGCGGGCGCGAACGGCTGGGCGCCGATGCGCCGGCGCTGGTCGCCTGGGCGCTGCTGCTGGCCGCGTGCGCCGCGCTCGTCGTCGGCCATCACCAGCGGCTGCAGGCGGTGGTGCTGGTCGGCGTCGTCGGGCTGGTCACCGCGCTGGCCTTCGTCGGGCTGTCGGCGCCCGACCTGGCGCTGACCCAGCTGGCGGTCGAGGTGGTGTCGACCGTGCTGCTGCTGATGGGGCTGGCGCTGCTTCCCGCCGCCAGCCCGCGCGAGTCGAGCCCGCGCCGGCGCTGGCGCGATGCCGCGCTGGCGCTGTGCGGCGGCGCCGGCATGGCCTGGCTCAGCTGGCTGATGCTGACCCGCGACCACGATTCGATCAGCGGCTTCTTCCTGCAGAAGTCGCTGCCCGAGGGCGGCGGCGGCAACGTCGTCAACGTGATCCTGGTCGACTTCCGCGGCTACGACACCTTCGGCGAGATCACCGTGCTGGCCATCGCCGCGGTCGGCGTGCTGGCGCTGCTCGACGGCTGGCGGGCGCAGCGCCTCGGCGCCGACGGGCTCGGCCGGCCCTGGCGCTTCGCCGAACCGCCGCTGATGCTGCGGGTGGTCGCGCGCTGGGTGCTGCCGCTGGCGCTGGTGCTCAGCGTGCACATCTTCTGGCGCGGCCACAACCTGCCTGGCGGCGGCTTCATCGCCGGCCTGGTCACCGCGGTCGCGCTGCTGCTGCAGTTCGTCGCGATGGGCCAGTCCCCCGCCGAGACCCTGCTGCGCGCGGCCGGCGGCCGGCGCTTCGTGCGCTGGATCGCCGTCGGGCTGGGCATCGCCTTGCTCACCGGGCTGGGTGCCTTCGTCTTCGGCCGCCCGTTCCTGACCAGCGCCTTCGGCCACCCGGTGCTGCCGCTGCTGGGCGAACTGCCGCTGGCCAGCGCCGCGCTGTTCGACCTGGGCGTCTACCTCACCGTGGTCTGCGCCACGCTGCTGACGCTGTCGGTGCTGGGCGCGGCCGGCCAGGAGCGCCGGCGATGATGTCGATGGAATTCCTGCTCGCCAGCGGCATCGGCGTGGTCACCGCCAGCGGAATCTGGCTGCTGCTGCGCGGCCGCAGCTTTCCGGTCGTGCTGGGGCTGACGCTGCTGGGCTACGCGGTCAACGTCTTCATCTTCGCGATGGGCCGGCTGTGGCGCGATGCCGCGCCGATCCTCGGTGAAGCCGGCGCGCGGGTGGCCGATCCGCTGCCGCAGGCGCTGGTGCTGACGGCGATCGTGATCGGCTTCGCGACCACCGGCTTCGTCGTCGAGCTGGCGCTGCGCAGCCGCGCCGACAACGGCAGCGACCATGTCGACGGGCGCGAGCCCGGGGAACACCGTCGGGAGGGCGGCCGATGACCGGCTGGACCCAACACCTGCCGGTGTTGCCGGTCTTGCTGCCGGCGGCCACCGCGATCGTGCTGCTGGGGCTGGGCGACCAGCGCGACGGCGCCGGCCGGCTGTGCGCGGCGCGCCGCATCGCGCTGGCCTCGGCGGCGCTGGCCCTGCTGATCGCGCTGCAGCTCGCGGCCGTCGCCGACACCGACGCGCTGACGGTCTACCGGCTCGGCGACTGGCCGGCGCCCTACGGCATCGTGCTGGTGGTCGACCGGCTGGCGGCGCTGATGCTGGTGCTGACCGCGCTGGTGGCGCTGCCGGTGCTGCTGTACGCCAGCGACGGCTGGGACGCGCGCGGCCGCCACTTCCACGCGCTGTTCCAGTTCCAGCTGATGGGGCTGAACGGCGCCTTCGTCACCGGCGACCTGTTCAACCTGTTCGTCTTCTTCGAGGTGCTGCTGATCGCCAGCTACGTGCTGATGCTGCACGGCGGCGGCGCCGAACGGCTGCGGGTGGGCCTGCACTACGTGGTGCTGAACCTGTGCGCGTCGGCGCTGTTCCTGATCGGCGTCGCGCTGGTCTACGGCCTGACCGGCACGCTGAACCTGGCCGACCTGGCGCTTCGGGTGCCCCGGGTGCTCGGCCCCGACGCCGTGCTGCTGAAGGCGGCCGGCCTGCTGCTGCTGGTGGTGTTCGGCTTCAAGGCCGCGCTGGCGCCGCTGTCGCTGTGGCTGCCGGCCACCTACGCGGCGGCCAGCGCGCCAGTGGCGGCGATGTTCGCGATCATGACCAAGGTCGGCGTCTACGCGATCCTGCGGGTGCACGGCGTGGTGTTCGGCGACTTCGCGGCGGCCGGGCCGGCCGGACCGGGCGGTTCGGCAGCGCTGCTGGTCCAGCCGCTGCTGCTGCCGCTGGCGCTGGCCGGCTGCGTGCTGGCCGGCCTGGGCGCCCTGGCGGCCGCATCGCTGCCCCGGCTGGTGGCCTGGCTGACCGTGGCCTCGGTGGGCACGATGCTGGCGGCGATCGGGCTGTTCGGCGCGGCGGCCTGGTCGGCGGCGCTTTACTACCTGGCCAACAGCACGCTGATCGTCGCCGCGCTGTTCCTGTGGGCCGAACTGCTGGCCGACCAGCGCGGCGAGGCCGCCGGGCGGCTGGAGCCGGCCCGGCCGGTCGCGCAGCCCGCGCTGCTGGGCACCCTGCTGCTGCTGGCGGCCGTCTCGGCCGCCGGGTTGCCGCCGCTGCCGGGATTCATCGGCAAGCTGATGCTGCTGCAGGCCTCGGCCGGCCACGCCAGTGCGGCGCTGCTGTGGACGGTGGTGCTGGCGGTCGGCTTCATGACACTGCTGGCACTGGCGCGCGCCGGCGTCCTGCTGTTCTGGAACGTGCACGGCGACGCGGCCGCGGGGGCCGCTGCCGCGCCGCCCAGGCGCCTGGCGGCGACCGTTTCGCTGCTCGCTGCCAGCGTCGCGATGAGCGTGGCGGCAGCGCCCCTGCTGCGCTACAGCGATGCCGCGGCCCGCCAGCTGACCGACCGCGAGGCCTATGCCCGCGCGGTGCTGCCCGGGCTGGGCGGGCCCGCCGCCGACAGTGCCTTGCCCTACACCGGCCTGATCCCAGCCACCCCGGCCACCCCGGCCAAGGTTCCACGATGAAGCCCACCGGCTGGCTGCCGCACCCGATCCTGTCGGCGCTGCTGGCGCTGGTCTGGCGGCTGCTGCAGCAGAGCCTGGCGCCGCCCCAGCTGATCACCGCGGCGGTGCTGGGCTGGGGCGTGCCGCGGCTGCTGCACGGCTTCCTGGGCGAGACCGTCCGGGTGCGGTCCTGGCCGGCCGCGCTGCGCCTGGCCGGGGTGGTGCTGTGGGACATCCTGGTTGCCAACTTCACCGTCGCGCGGCTGGTGCTGTGGCCGGGCGCACGGCCGCAGCCGGCCTGGCTGACGGTGCCGCTGGACCTCGGGCATCCGACCGCGATCACGCTGCTGGCCACCATCATCACCACGACGCCCGGCACCGTCTCGTGCATCGTCGACGAGGCGCGCCGGCAGGTCCTGGTCCACGCGCTCGACGGCAGCGACGCCGCCGGCCAGGTGCGCCAGATCAAGCTGCGCTACGAGCAGGCGCTGAAGGAGATCTTCGAACCATGATCGTCGAACTGGCGCTCGATTTCGCGCTGGCCGCCGTGGCGCTGGCGATGGCGCTGTGCGGCTGGCGGATGCTGCGCGGCCCCGGCCTGCCCGACCGCATCCTGGCCCTGGACACGCTCTACATCAGCGCGGTGGCGCTGGTGGTGCTGCTGGGCATCCGCTGGCAGACCGCGCTGCTGTTCGAGGCGGCGCTGATCATCGCGCTGCTGGGTTTCGTCGCCACCGTCGCCGCGGCGCGCTTCGTGACCCGCGGCAGCGTGGTGGAGTGAGGGCGATGGCCGACCTGCCGATCTGGGCCCAGGCGATCGTCGCGCTGCTGCTGGTCACCGGCGGCGTGTTCACGCTGGTCGGCGCGATCGGCCTGGTGCGGCTGCCCGACTTCTTCATGCGCCTGCACGCGCCGACCAAGGCCACCACGCTGGGCGTCGGCGGCGTGCTGCTGGCCGGCATGGTGCTGGCGTGGCTGCGCGGCGAGGCCGGGCTCTATCCGCTGCTGATCACGCTGTTCCTGTTCATCACCGCGCCGGTCTCGGCCAACCTGATGGCCAAGGCCGGGCTGCACCTGCGGCTGCCCTCGCGCGCAGGCGATCCGCCGGTGGCGGCCGACCCCGACTAGCGCCGCGCCGGTTCAGCGCCGCGCCGGCAGCAGCAGCACGACGAACAGCGTGATCACCGTCAGCGGCAGCACGAAGCCCAGCATCGCCGCGGCGAGCAGGCTGACCGTAGGGTGCTGCTGCGCCGTCAGCACCAGCCAGCTCACGTAGGCGGCGTAGTAGGCCAGGAAGACGCCGCCCTCCCAGCGTGCCACCTGGCGGCCGCTGATGAAGACCGGCAGGCAGGCCAGCGCGGCGGCCAGCATCACCCACAGGTCGAAGTCCAGCGCCGCGGCCGGCACCGGCAGGCCCTGGCCGCTGACCAGCCCGGCCAGGCCCAGGCAACCCAGGATGTTGAACAGGTTGCTGCCCACCACGTTGCCCACCGCGATGTCGCGCTGGCCGCGCAGCGCCGCCATCAATGACGCCGCCACCTCGGGCAGCGAGGTGCCCGCCGCGACGATCGTCAGCCCGATCACCAGGTCACTGACGCCGAAGGACTTGGCCAGCGTGACGGCTGCCGACACCAGCGCCTGCGAGCCGCCCACCAGCAGCGCCAGCCCGACGGCGATCAGGCCGATCTGCGCCGGCAGCCGGGCATCCCAGGCCCGCGCATCGGGGTGGCCGAGCTCGTCGTCGTAGACCGTCTCCTGCGCCTGCAGGTTCTGGGCCCGGGACTGCCGGACCAGGAACACCGTGTAGGCGCCTTGCAGCACCAGCAGCATCGCGGCGTCGGCGAGCCCGATGCGGCCGTCCAGCGACAGCACCAGCAGCAGCACCGACGCACCGATCATGATCGGCACCTCCTGGCGGATCAGCTGCATGTCCACCAGCAGCGGCGTGATCAGCGCCGACAGGCCCAGGATCACCAGCACGTTGAAGATGTTGCTGCCGACCACGTTGCCGACCGCCAGTTCGGTCTGGCCCGACATCGCGGCGCCCACCGACACCGCCAGCTCGGGCGCGCTGGTGCCGAAGGCCACCACCGTCAGGCCCACGACCAGCGGCGACACCCCGAACGACAGCGCCAGCTTCGTCGCGCCGCGCACCAGCAGTTCGGCCCCGGCCACCAGGCCCGCCAGGCCGGCGGCGAACAGCAGTGCGGTGATCATCGGCCAGAGCTCGATTCATAGCCTCACAAGCGCTTAGTGGTCGTCGCCGGCCGGGTGCATGATGCGGTCGGCCAGCGCGATGGCCAGCGCCGAGAACAGGAAGGCGACGTGGATGATGGTCTGCCACATCAGCACCTTGTCGGTGTAGTTGGCGGCGTTGATGAAGGTCTTCAGCAGGTGGATCGAGCTGATGCCGATGATCGCGGTGGCCAGCTTGACCTTCAGCACCGACGCGTTGACCTGGTTCAGCCACTCGGGCTGGTCGGGGTGGCCTTCCAGCCGCAGCCGCGAGACGAAGGTCTCGTAGCCGCCGACGATCACCATGATCAGCAGGTTGCTGATCATCACCACGTCGATCAGCGCCAGCACCACCAGCATGATGATGGTCTCGTTCAACGCGGTGATCGCCTCGTAGCCGACCACCTTGCCGTCGGGGCCGAGGATCGCGGTGGCCTGGTAGCCCGAGGTCTTGACCAGCGTGGCCAGCGCCGCCTGGTTGCCGAAGGCGGCCTCGATCAGGTGCACCAGCTCGATCCAGAACTGGTACACGTAGACCGCCTGCGCCAGGATCAGCCCCAGGTACAGCGGCAGCTGCAGCCAGCGGCTGGCGAAGATCAGGTTCGGCAGCGCCGTCATCCTGGGCGGGATCCTGGGGGGCGGAATTTGCATTTTGGGGAGCGAGGCCCGGGGGCCTTAGGGGTTGATCCGCTGGATTCTAGGGACCGGCGGTGACAGTCTCTCGCACCGGTCCTTGCCATGCGTCAAGGCCGCAGGGCCGTGAATTCCGTGAAGTAAGGGGTTCGTAAGAGCCTCTGCCTAATGTGCACGGCATTGCACAGGCATTTCCCCTCATCCCGATTTCCAGGAGACAGACATGAGCGCCGATGGCCCTACCGAGCTGAAGACCTACCTCCCCTCCGCCGCCGCGGTATCGCAGGCCTACGTGCAGGGCATGACCGCCTACGAGGCGCTGGTCAAGGAGGCCGAGGACGATTACGAGGGCTTCTGGGCCCGCCGTGCCCGCGAGCTGATCAGCTGGAAGACGCCGTTCACCAAGGTGCTCGACGAGAGCGACGCGCCGTTCTTCAAGTGGTTCGAGGACGGCACGCTCAACGCGTCGTACAACTGCCTGGATCGCAACATCGAGCGCGGCCTCGGCGACAAGACCGCGATCGTCTTCGAGGCCGATGGCGGCGAGGTCACCAGGATCAGCTACAGCGACCTGCTGGCCAAGACCTGCCAGATCGCCAACGCGCTGAAGAGCCTGGGCGTGAAGAAGGGCGACCGGGTCATCATCTACATCTCGATGTCGATCGACGGCGTCGCCGCGATGCAGGCCTGCGCCCGCATCGGCGCGACCCATTCGGTGGTCTTCGGCGGCTTCTCGGCGCAATCGCTGCGCGACCGCATCGAGGACACCGGCGCCGTCGCCGTGATCACCGCCGACCACCAGGTGCGCGGCGGCAAGCAGCTGCCGCTGAAGAGCATCGTCGACGACGCACTGGCGCTGGGCGGCTGCGATTCGGTCAAGGACGTGCTGGTCGTCAAGCGCAGCGGCGGCGCGATCGCGATGACCGCCGGCCGCGACCGCTGGCTGGCCGACCTGGTCGCCGGCCAGCCGACCACCTGCGAGCCCGAGTGGGTCGGCGCCGAGCACCCGCTGTTCCTGCTCTACACCAGCGGCTCGACCGGCAAGCCCAAGGGCGTGCAGCACTCGACCGGCGGCTACCTGCTGCATGCCGCGCTGACGACCAAGCTGACCTTCGACCTGAAGCCCGACGACGTGTTCTGGTGCACCGCTGACATCGGCTGGGTCACCGGCCACACCTACATCACCTACGGACCGCTGGCGCTCGGCGGCACCGAGATCGTGTTCGAGGGCGTGCCCACCTATCCCGACGCCGGCCGCTTCTGGAAGATGATCCAGGACCACAAGGTCAGCGTGTTCTACACCGCGCCGACGGCGATCCGCTCGCTGATCAAGGCCGCCGAGGCCAACGACGCGGTGCATCCGAAGAGCTACGACCTGGCCAGCCTGCGCATCCTGGGCACGGTCGGCGAGCCGATCAATCCGGCCGCCTGGGAGTGGTACTACCAGCATGTGGGCGGCGGCCGCTGCCCGATCGTCGACACCTTCTGGCAGACCGAGACCGGCGGCCACATGATCACGCCGCTGCCGGGCGCCACGCCGATGGTGCCGGGCTCGTGCACGCTGCCGTTCCCCGGCATCCAGGCCGCGGTGGTCGACGAGACCGGCAAGGAGGTGCCCTGGGGCCAGGGCGGCATCCTGGTCGTCAAGCGGCCGTGGCCGAGCATGATCCGCACGATCTGGGGCGACCGCGAGCGCTTCCAGAAGAGCTATTACCCCGAGGACTTCAAGGGCAAGTACTACCTGGCCGGCGACGGTGCGGTCCGCGATGCCAAGACCGGCTACTTCACGATCACCGGCCGCATCGACGACGTGCTGAACGTCAGCGGCCACCGCATGGGCACGATGGAGATCGAGTCGGCGCTGGTCAGCTGCACCGATCTGGTGGCCGAGGCGGCGGTCGTCGGCCGCCCCGACGAGACCACCGGCGAGGCGATCTGCGCCTTCGTCGTGCTCAAGCGGGCGCGCCCGACCGGCGACGAGGCCAAGGCGATCGCCAAGCAGCTGCGCGACTGGGTCGGCAAGGAGATCGGCCCGATCGCCAAGCCCAAGGACATCCGCTTCGGCGAGAACCTGCCGAAGACCCGCTCGGGCAAGATCATGCGCCGGCTGCTGCGCTCGCTGGCCAAGGGCGAGGCGATCACCCAGGACACCTCGACGCTGGAGAATCCCGCGATCCTGGATCAGCTGGGCGACAACTTCTGATCCAGGCGCCGCGGCCGCGAGGCCGCTGTGTTGGCGGGCGGGGCGCTTCGGCGCCCCGTTTCACTTCAGGTCGCCAGCCGGTCCAGCGCCCACTGCAGCGCGCGGGCATCGCTGCTCGCACGGTGGCGCTCGATGCCCAGCACGGCGAAGGCGTCCTGCCGCAACCGGTCCAGCTGCGCGAGCTGGGCCTCGTCGAGCAGCCGGTTCACCGATTCGAGCCGGAAGCTCGGCGCCAGATCAGCCTCGTCGAACAGCCGGCCGAGCCAGGGGTAGTCGTGGGCCCAGCCGTCGCAGTAGACGGTGCGTCCGGCCAATTCGTCGTTGAGGCGCTGCGCCACCTCCTGGGGCCGGCGGCCGTGCTGCCGCAGGGCGTCACGCGGGATGCCATGCACCCGCTGCGCTGCCGGGTCCCAGTGCACCCAGCCGGCTGACGGCTGGATCAACGTGCACCAGGCACGGTCGTCCTCGCGCACGAAGCCCACCTCGATCGGGTAGCTGTGGCGGCCGAATCCCGAGGCCTCGATGTCGATCACGCAGCGCCGGTGCCCATGCATCGGCGCGACGATAGCGCAGGCCGCGGCAGGGTTGCACGAGCGGAAACGACAAGGCCCGCACGTGGCGGGCCTTGTCGGACGCCAGGACGCGTCAGGTCACTTCACCGACAGCACCCAGTTGGCCAGCGTCTTCGCCTCGTCGGCGTTGACCTGCGGGTTGGCAGGCATCGGCACCTGGCCCCAGACGCCCACGCCGCCCTTCTGGATCTTCTCGGCCAGCTTGGCCGCGGCGTCCTTCTGGCCGGCGTACTTGGCCGCCACGTCCTTGTACGACGGTCCGACCAGCTTCTTGTCGGCGGCGTGGCAGGCCAGGCAGTTCTTCTTCTGCGCGAGGTCGGCGTTGGCGAAGGCCGGTGCGGACACCAGGGCGGACAGGGCGGCGATCAGGGCGATCTTCTTCATGGTGCTGCTTCCTCGGTCGGTGGATGATGGGGCAGGGCTGATCTACAGTCTCCTGCAACGGATTCTAGCGACGGCGCGTTGACATCCGGCGTCGCGATCGGCGAACTTCGGCGAAGGGCAGGCGACCATGTGGCTGGTGGCGTTGGGTGTGTTGACGGTGGTGCTGAAGCTCGCGGGCATCGGCTGGTTCGCCGGGCTGTCCTGGTGGTGGGTGCTGGCGCCCTTTGCGCTGGCGGCGGTCTGGTGGCAGGTGGCCGACAGCACCGGCATCACCCAGCGCGCGGCGATGCGCCGCGCCGACGAGAAGGCCGCCGAGCGGCGGCGGGCGCAGGTCGAGGCGCTGGGCCTGCGTTCGCCCGGCAGCCGGCGCGGCGGTGCGCAGCCCAAGGACGCCGACCCGCCGGGCCGCGACGGCCGCTGAAGCGCCCGCCCGCCGTGGCGGCGCGGCGGCCTACTCGAACTTGTCGAGCACCGCGCCGAAGCTGGCGCTCGACGCGTTGAAGGCGAACTTGGCCAGCACGCCGCGGGTGTAGCGTGGCGCCGGCTGGACCCAGGCGGCGCGGCGGCGCGCCAGTTCGGCATCGGCCACGTTGAGCTGCAGCAGCAGGCGGTGCGCGTCGATCGTGATCGAGTCGCCCTCCTGCACCAGCGCGATGTTGCCGCCCTCGTAGGCCTCGGGCGCGACATGGCCGACCACCATGCCCCAGGTGCCGCCCGAGAACCGCCCGTCGGTGATCAGGCCGACGCTCTCGCCCAGGCCCTGGCCGATCAGCGCGCCGGTGGGCGCCAGCATCTCGGGCATGCCCGGGCCGCCCTTGGGGCCCAGATAGCGCAGCACCATCACGTCGCCGGGCACGATCCGGTTGGCCATGATCGCGGCCAGCGCCGACTGCTCGTCGTCGAAGACCCGCGCCGGGCCGGTCATCACCGGGCTCTTCAGGCCGGTGATCTTGGCCACGCAGCCCTCGGGCGACAGGTTGCCCTTCAGGATCGCCAGGTGGCCGTGTTCGTACATCGGGTGGGCGATGGTCCGGATCACGGTCTGGTCGGCACGCGGCGCGGCGGGCACGTCGGCCAGGTTCTCGGCGACGGTCTTGCCGGTGATCGTGATGCAGTCGCCATGCAGCAGCCCGGCCTCGAGCAGGATCTTCATCACCTGCGGGATGCCGCCGGCATGGTGCAGGTCGATCGCCAGGTACTGGCCGCTGGGTTTCAGGTCGCACAGCACCGGGGTGCGCTGGCGCACACGCTCGAAGTCGTCGATCGTCCATTCGACGCCCGCCGCGTGGGCGATCGCCAGGAAATGCAGCACCGCGTTGGTCGAGCCGCCGGTGGCCATGATCACCGCGACGGCGTTCTCGATCGACTTCTTCGTGACGATGTCGCGCGGCTTCAGGTCGGCCTTGACGGCCTCGACCAGCACCCTGGCGGCCTGTTCGACCATGCCGACGATCTCGCCCTCGACGTTGGCCATCGTCGACGCATAGGGCAGGCTCAAGCCCAGCGCCTCGAAGGCCGAGCTCATCGTGTTCGCGGTGTACATGCCGCCGCAGGAGCCGCTGCCGGGGATGGCGCGGCGCTCGATCTCGCAGAAGTCCTCCTCGGCCATCTTGCCGGCCGAGAACTGGCCGACCGCCTCGAACACGCTGACGATGTTCAGGTCCTGGCCCTTGTACTTGCCCGGCAGGATCGTGCCGCCGTAGATGTAGATCGCCGGCACGTTGGCGCGCAGCATGCCCATCATGCCGCCGGGCATGTTCTTGTCGCAGCCGCCGATCACCAGCACGCCGTCCATCCACTGGCCGCCGACGCAGGTCTCGACGCAGTCGGCGATGACCTCGCGCGAGACCAGGCTGTACTTCATGCC
>JAEUOY010000134.1 GCA_016790515.1 Burkholderiaceae bacterium
TCTCGTCGATGCGCGCAGGGTTACCAACAATGCCGAGGTCGACCATCCGCGCTAGCGCAGCTTCTCGCAGACGCTCAGATCGAACGCCCTGAGACCGTGCCAGCAATGCCCCAACCTCAGCCGCTATTGCAAGGGAGTGACGAGGCATCGAAGGCACCGACGCCATCGTCGGTGCCCGAGATTCCTCCATGGGGAGCTGCCAGGGACGATTCAGATTGTGCAGTTCGACAAGCAAGGTCTGGTGGGTCCTGCAAACCCATGCCGCAGGTAGCTGGTGATCGACGATCCACCTCGAATAGCCAAGATGCTTGCGATCAACTTCAGCGCAGGCACCGCAGTAGCGAATCGCGTGGCGGGCGCCGACCTTGTTAGTTCGCAGGCCCAGCAGCATGTGTGCCCTTTGTGTCTGACCGCAGAAGAGCGCACTCTCTACCTCCAGTGCCCGATCAGCGTCTGCGAGGGCGAGATACGCCCCAAAGACCGAGTGTCGGCGTACTAAGGTCGTGACACTTCCGATTGAAACGCCAGCGGCGTCCTCGACGTGCGCAAGACACGATGGCAAATCGTGCGCAAGGCCAGCGCGAATACTCCCAAATAGCTGCATGCTCAGTTGGCGGGCTGAAAGAGCCAAGGCGAGTCTCGTCTTGGCTCCCCAACTAAATACAGTCTCTTCAGGATCGATAGAGGGCAGCATCATCGGCTTGTGGTCCGATCACGCTATGACGGGCGTGCCTTCGGCTTAACCAAGAGCTGTCTAAATGCCGCGCCGCGACGGTCGAGATGCTGGTCGGGTGCGTGGTGCTCTCCGGCCGAACTGGGATCGGTGCCGGACGACGCTCCCGCAGCGTCCGCCGTTGGGAGGGCTGGAGGAGGCTGCGCTGACTCCGGCGTCGCAGGAGCGATCGGCTTCGACCTGCGCTTGGGAGTTGCAGGCAGAGGAACCTGATTCGAGCCCGTTGAGTCGTTGTCCCCTCGCGCGGCGGCATCTGGAGTGCTCGGAGGCTGGCGGGCCGCTTGCGCTAGGAAGCCCAAATCCTTCCATCGCGCGATGATGGCTTCTCCGGGTATGTCAGTGAGCGCTGATAGCTTGCCGGCGTCGAACGTCACGAGTGCTCGGATCAACGGGTGGTTGACGCTCATTGCTCGGCCTTTGTACGCCGCCTCGATGTCGCTCTGCGTGACGAAATCGCGTCCTGCTCGGAGTGCGCTCTTCAATGACTCCTTTCGCAGCAAGACCAAGAAATCAGGGATGCCGCCCGTCTTCTGCCACAGAAACAGTTCGAGGTTGGCGATGTGCTGATCCTCGCCATTCATCGGAGTCCATTTCCAGATGCGCGGCACGAGGTCTCTTGTCCACGCCGTGGCCCGATAGTCCCAAATCGGCTCGAAGGTGAACCAATGTCCGGCGCTGAAGCGTCGGCCGTCTTGGGTGAAGGTGCGGATTGCGTGGAGCGCCTTTGGATTCCCTATGACGAGAACCGGAATTCCCCAGTTCATCACACGAAGAAAGAGCGACAAAAAGTCGTTGCCGAAGACTTGCTGCGGAAGGTTTCTCTCTTGGCACTCCTCGATGATTAGCATTCCGCACCGATGTATTGAGAGCCAGTGAAGAACCAGCACGGCTCGCTTGTCGTCAGATAGGTCCCTCGACCTCAAGGCATCGGCGTATCTCGTGCCGAGCACCGCGTCCATCCTGATCGCGGTCTCCAGCAGGAACGCGCCGAGACGAGCCGACGATGGCATCGGTACGACCAGATAAACGAGTTGGTCCAGCCCTTTCCAACCGTACTCTTCAGAATGAGCGTGCGTGATCTTTTGAGGCAGCAGTTGGAGGAGTCTCTGGACCGTGAAAGACTTGCTCGTTCCCGTGATTCCCTCTAATACGATGCCTGCGGCCGACGTGCTGAACCACGGCAGCTTGGAAAGCGCCATGCCTTTGAACCTACCTGTCTCGAACAATCGAGCGCGGTTGTGTGCAAGTCGGGGGTCTCGCGCCTCCAAGCCTTCGATGAGAACCTCGAAGAATTGAAGCCCGAATTCGATGGCGATCTTCGTGACTACGAACAGGCGCCGAATCCGTGCGATCAGCCGCGGAAGTCTCGTCAACGCTGGAACTTCACCCTCCCAAAGCAGCCTCGGATCGTGAGCGAGAAGAACGCCCAAGGTATCGAAGTTGAGACCCAGGGGGATGCCATTGAGCAGAGGATTCGCATCCTCCCAATCGAAGAATGACTGCTGCTGGGGTTCACTCATTGCAGTTGCTCCCGAAGCTTATCCATCTGATCGTCTTCATCGTCGGGCGGTGGCGGCATCGACGTTGCCGGAATCCATTCAGTGGCTGCCGTCTCGGCAGGAGATGGCACGGGCAATGCCGGCGGAGGTGCCAATCCCATCGCGTGTTGCTTCAGCAGCGCGGCTTCGCTCTCCAGTGCCTTGCGCTTCTTTCCTGCGGAATGTTTGCGGCCGGGCACCGGGGTCTCGCCTGAGGAAGTTTGAGCGTCCTTCTCTGCCTTCGCGGCAGCAAAGCCCCTTTGATTCGAAAGATGAATGCCGGCTTTGATCTCCTGGAGCTTCCCCTCAGCGAGGTATTTCACGAGGCTATGTGAGTCGCTGATATAGAGCCAGTCGGCTAGCGTTAGCAACTGGCGCTCATGGTCGTGGTGGAGAAGGGTCAGCTTCTGCAGCCCATGGAAATTGATGTAGGCTTCACCGACGCAGCTCGTGTTCATCCGAATTTCAATCTCCTTGACCGGGCGAAGAAGCCACTGCGGGGAGTTCATGAATTCGCCGAAGTACCGCATGTTTGGGACCTTTCGAGTCCCCTTCGAAACTCTCGGGTCCCAGACCTCGATTTGGTCGCGGTGCCCTTGCGCCGCCAGCACTGGCAGGCATGAAGCTCTCAAATAGTCCAAGTTCGTCGGCTGAGATGCCACCAGTCCTTCTTCTAGGCAGTACTCCACAATGGCGCGCCGCGTCGGCTCGACGCCAGCGCGTTCCATTTCCAAAGTTCGGAGTTGAGGCACCAGCTCGTGGTTGTTGTGGAAGCAGATCGCCCGAATCAGCGGTGGCCAGCCCTCCCGAAAATTGAGGTACTCCTCCGAGGCCTCTTGCCCGCGCTTGCGAAGCTCACCATAGTTGGTCCCTGGCAGCTGGTGATCGGAGGCGACGTGGAACTTCTGATGCATCGGCTCAATCGCTTTGAGCTGAGGCGTGTACGACCGAGTGATCTCCAAGCTCATTTCAGAAGCGGTGAGTGTTGCGATCCCGCGTTCAGATTTCAGGTCACCGTGGTCTCCTCGGACGCTCTTGAAGGCCATCGAGAACCACTCGCCCTTCTCAAGGTGGAAGTCTTCGGTGTCTGCCCACTCGTTCTTGTCACGTTCGGCGTGATATAGCGCGGACAGTCCTGCACTGGTCCCGCCATGTTCAAACCCGCGATGAACGCCGAAGATGTACTCGGTAAAGGCATCCGCAATCATGGTTCGCCAAGGGGTCGGCAAGAGCAGAAGGCGTGATGCCGTCGAGACCGGCGTGTAGTCCTCAGACGTTGCGTCGATGATGCCGACTTGTCCAAGGGCGTGAATCCCGTCCTTTGCAGTACCGCGTCGCCCACGATACTTCGAAGCAAACGCAATTGCGCCAAGCTTGAATTTTTCCGGCAACGATTCCATGCCTAGCGACCTCACGGCACGAACGAATTCGGCGAAGGTCGGCCTCTCCGACTCAGGCACGAGCGTCACTTCTGCCTTGCCAGGGGCAACCCAGGAAATGGACGCAGCCCACATGTCAGCGAGCGTGGCGACGTACGCAGCCTCATCAGAAACCCCCTTCTTCTTGTGTCTGGCACCGCCAACTTGGAGCTTCTTTAGCCGGGCCGGGGTCCGTGGAGTGCGAGGGGGTCCTGCCTTTCTCGGTCGGCCAGTCCTCTTCTTGCAGAACTTCACAGTTCCCGGCGCGCCGCAGTTGAAATACTCCGGCAGCAGGGCGTTTTCCGTTGCGCCGTGTAGGAAGTACCGACGCAAGATTTGCTCAACCTTCAGAGCCAATGCGTTTTGTGCAGCCTCTTGCTCGCTACCGGCCGCTTCTTCTTGTGGCGCGTCGGCTTGATTGGCTTGTTTGTCTTCTGCGCTTGCCTGCGCAGGGTCGCTCATGGCTTTGGCCAGCAAGAACTCGGCGTGGCTTCGAGCAGCCGTGCCAAGTTGGCCTTCGCCGAATAGCTGGTCAGCTGAGTATTTTTTCAGCACCGGTGCGATCAAGGCCATGTCCTCATCTCGCCGATGCTTCCATTTTTCGAGGTCTCGCCGGGTTTGTCGAAGCAAGCCGACACGTGCATTAGAGCCAGAGAGTTCCGAGTTAGTCAGTAACCGTTCACTGCGCGGCACTTCCATGACGAGAGAGATGTGCCCATCATCCAGGCTCTCTTGAAGCTTGCTGATATCGCCCCGGACTGGAGCCTTTATGTAGTTGCGCCTTCTCGTCTTGTTGTCTTTGGTAGTCTGCTGGTCGGGATATTCGATGTATACGAAGACATCCGGCTTTTTTCCGGGTGCTACCCATACCACCCGGCCCAACTCCTTTACTTTGTCTGGGAGTTGGACCCGGATGATGTGGCCCACCTGCACAGGCTCGGTCATGATGTCTTTGGTCCGAACAGTTGATCGGCCAGAGATGCCTTGTATCCGCTGCTGTCGAGGCGGATTGGCGAGTTCATTTGGATGGGCTTGCGATAGTCCAGGTTGATCATCCCGAGCCAGGTCGCTGTTCTGAACAGCGAGTGACTCAGTTGGACATCAGATATCCCAATCCTCTGCATCACTACTTGTCGGCACTTCGAAATTACCAACTCGGACTGGAGCGAGTTGAAGTGCGCGGCGAAGTGATGAAGTTGGTCGGACGAGCGAAGCCGAGCGAGTTCGCTGAATCCGGGACTGAAGCACCGGAGTTGGCTAAAAAGCAGAGGGCTGCCGAAGGCCTCAGTAAATTCGACGTACCGGGCATCAATGGCGTTGGCATAGCGCCGTTGAAGCTCCAATCGCTCGCGGACACGGTCGCCCTTGCGGCCTTCACGGGCAATCTCGCTCGCCGGCTTGACTGGTACCAGTGTTAACTTCCCCACGCGGTCACTTGGCGGCTGCAAGAGCAGGTCTGCTGTTGCGACGTACGGAATGTCCGTACCTGGGTAGTTCCCGTGCTTGATCTTCGCCTGTTCAGCTATGTCGAGTAGTCCTGGGACGTACTGATGCTGCACTGACTTCGAGCTCTCAGGGTTGACGGCGGGATGAACGTGAGCTTCCGGCCAAAGCGGAAACTGTTCGCGGGCGTGGGACGCGCCTAGCCAAAGCGCGACGATGGTTGCCGACACCTCCAACCCGGAAAGAAGATGCATGGACCGCGCATACAGCGGGTTGGCGAAGACATTCAGGTTGCTGACAGCCCCCTTCGTCATTCGCCGTACGCGAATCCAGGGCCAGTAGCTCTCTCCGAATCCTTGCCCGCAGCCCTCAGCGATCGCCCGGTGGAGGCGGCTGAGAGTCATAACCTGGCCCCGTGGGTGGACCGTCGGCCGGCCCTCTGCGATGAGGCACCGGCTGGAGAGAGGACCGGCCAGAACCGAAATCTTTCCGTCAGGCCGATAGATCGTGGTCAGCATGCATCGCTCCTCGCTCTGCTCTGAAGGGCGAACAAAGCCCTCCACCGAGGCTCGGACGTGCTAACCTTGCTTTGCCGGTCGCGAAGGTTGCAAGCCTGAGCACCCGGACGGCGGGTTCTCTAGCAATAGGGGCTCGCCGTTCGTTATTGCATCTCCGGAACCTCCCTAAGTTGCGCCCGGAGCGCGGCGACATGCCGATCGCTGAGGTTCTCCGCGCGTAATGCAATGTCGCGAAGCAGTTGAGCCACCCGACGAGGGGTGTGGCGACTGATTCGTAGGCCGTGCGTGGCGCGTCGCTCTGCGCGCGCCAAGTCGTGCAACCGGTGGTCGCTCCGCTCGTCGCAGTTCAGAGCGCGGCTGAGGGCTGCCACCTGCTCCTGTCGCGGCGGGGGACGCCTCAAGTTCTCAATGTCTGAGACTGCTGAGGGCTGCAGCCCCGCGAGCTTGCCAAGCTGACGCTGAGTCAAGCCGCGCGAGGTGCGTAGCTCGAAGATGGCTGTACCGAAGTGAGTTCGGTACTGGCCTGGAGGCGACGACACGGATGGCGTAGACATCGCCGCGGATTCTGACCGGGACAACGGTACCCTGGCAAGTAGCTGAGAGGAAAAAACACAATAAAATCAATACGTTAGCTACTCTTTGAGCATCAAATCCTATACAAACAGGATGCTCTACTCGCCCAGTGATGAGCCCAAGGGTCGTGCTCTCAGGCACGATGACGGGGTGTCGCCTTTCCTGAAGACCCTGGCCTTGGTTCCGGCGCTCTTCGTCGTTGGCGCTTCCGTTGCGAGCACGGGCGCTAGGTCGGCTGCTGCGCGGGCTGAGTTCAAGCGCCTGAATCCATGTCCTTCCACCGGCCTACACCGGGGCGCCTGCCCGGGCTTCGTGATTGACCACGTACAGCCGTTGTGTGCCGGAGGGGCCGACGCGCCCCACAACATGCAATGGCAGTCGGTGGCAGCCGGGAAGGCCAAGGATCGAACCGAGCGAGTTCAATGCTCGCAGCGACGCTGAGCGTGCGCCGGCGTTGCCGAAACGGCTTCCGTGGTGAGGCGCGTTTGCGTCTAGTCCATTGAAACAGTGAGTCTGGCGGGCCCTCTACCTGGGTGACTGCACATCCGATCTCAACGTTTCAGTGGACTTGTGGTGTTCTGGAAGCCCCAGAACTTCGCCCAACTCCCCGCGGAAGGCGCCCCCGGAAGAGGTTCCTCAGGGGGCTCTGGGGCCTGCCACAGCGGTGCATTTGACACTCTGTTTTCGCGGGCAACTGCCGGCACGAGGCCGATTTGACACTCTGTTTTTGTTTTTGACACTCTGTTTGCTGGCCCTACCTTCGGCAGGTCGGCCGGCGCCAGGTTCACCGTGATGCGCTTGTTGTGCGGGAACGCAAAGCCCGAGTTGACCAGCGCGGCCCGCACCCGCTCGCGCGATTCCTTGACCTCGGTGTCGGCCAGGCCGACCAGCGTGAAGCTGGGCAGGCCGTTGGCCAGGTGCACCTCGACCGTGACCGGTGCGCCGCCCAGCCCGTCGAGGGCACGGCTGTGGACCACGGCGAATGACATGCCGCGCATCATGCCAGTGCCCTTGCCGGGCGGCCCGGTCTCGGAATCCGTCACGGCGGCACCGCTTTGGTGCGCCATGCCCGAGCCTGGGCGCGCTTGCCTCTCGATGGTTCGACAACGCCCCATCGTTCCCCGAACTGGCGCATTGGCACGGATTCTGCAGAGTCGCCTGCGAATCACTTTTTCTCACTTTCCTACCCTTCGCAGGAGCCTGTCCCATGAACTTTCGTCAAACCACGCTCGTCGCCGCCCTGGCGCTGTCCGCACTGCCGGCGTTTGCCCAGTCGGCCGCGCCGGCCTCGCCCTGGTCGGCCACCGGCAACGTCGGCGTCTTCTCCGACTACACCTTCCGCGGCATCTCGCAGACCAACCGCAAGCCGGCGATCCAGGGCGGCTTCGACATCGCCCATTCGTCGGGCTTCTACGTCGGCAACTGGAACTCGAACATCGATTCCGAGGCCTACAGCGGCGCCAACATCGAGATGGACTTCTACGGCGGCTTCAAGGCCACCTACGGCGATTTCGGACTCGACATCGGCGCGCTGTACTACTACTACCCCGGCAGCGGCAACACCACCGCCTTCCCGGGCAGCAGCAAGGTCGACAACACCGAGCTCTACATCGGCGGCTCCTGGGGCCCGCTGACCGCGAAGTATTTCTACGCGGTGTCCGACTTCTTCAGCCTGCCGGACTCGAAGGGCTCGCAGTACCTGGACCTCGGCTTCGCCTACGACGTCGGCAGCGGCTTCGGCATCAACGCCCATGTCGGCTACCAGAAGCTCAAGGGCGGCGCCAAGGTCACCGAGATCGGTTCGACCTCGACGACCGATTCGATCACCGACTACAAGATCGGCGCCACCTACACGGTCGAGGGCTTCGTGCTGGGCGCCGCGTACGTCGGCACCAACCGCGACCTGACCGGCGGCATGGCCGGATACACCAACAAGAACATCAGCGACGGCAGCTTCGTCGTCTCGCTCAGCAAGTCGTTCTGAACCGCCCGCCACAAGGAGTTCGAACCATGAAGATGGTGACCGCGATCGTCAAGCCGTTCAAGCTCGACGAAGTTCGCGAAGCCTTGAGCGCGATCGGCGTGCAAGGCATCACGGTGACGGAAGTCAAGGGCTTCGGACGTCAGAAGGGCCACACCGAGCTCTATCGCGGCGCCGAGTACGTCGTCGACTTCCTGCCCAAGGTGAAGATCGAGGCGGCGGTCGACGACGCCATCGTCGACCGGGTGATCGAGGCCATCGAGGGATCGGCGCGCACCGGCAAGATCGGCGACGGCAAGATCTTCGTCTCCGCGCTCGAGCAGGTGGTGCGCATCCGCACCGGCGAGACCGGCAAGGACGCGCTCTGAAATCCGCAGGAAAGACACAACCATGAGAAAGCTCATCGCTTCCCTCGCCCTGGGCCTCGCGGTCCTGGGCTTCGCGGGCGGTTCGATGGCGCAGGATGCCGCGGCATCGGCGCCCGCCGCCACCGCGGCAGCCGCCGAGGCCGCCCCGGCGCCCGCAGCCGCCGCGGCTCCCGCCGCGGCCGAGGCCGCCTCGGCGCCGGCCGCCGCCGCGCCGGTGCCCAACAAGGGCGACGTCGCCTGGATGCTGGTGGCCACGCTGCTGGTCATCATGATGACGGTGCCCGGCCTGGCGCTGTTCTACGGCGGCCTGGTGCGCAGCAAGAACATCCTGTCGGTGCTGATGCAGGTGCTGGTGACCTTCTCGCTGATCGTCGTGCTGTGGGCGCTGTACGGCTACAGCCTGGCCTTCACCGAGGGCAACAGCTTCGTCGGCGGCCTCGACCGGCTGTTCCTGAAGGGCGTGTTCGACCCGGCCAAGGGCGAGTTCGCGATGGGTGCGACGTTCAGCAAGGGGGTCGTGATCCCCGAGCTGCTGTTCGCCGCGTTCCAGGCCACCTTCGCCGGCATCACCTGCTGCCTGATCGTCGGTGCCTTCGCCGAGCGCATCAAGTTCAGCGCGGTGCTGCTGTTCTCGGCGCTGTGGTTCACCTTCAGCTACGCGCCGATCGCCCACATGGTCTGGTACTGGATGGGCCCGGACGCCTACACCGGCAAGGAAGTGGTCGACGCGATGAACGCCAAGGCCGGCCTGATCTGGCAGTGGGGCGCGCTGGACTTCGCCGGCGGCACCGTGGTGCACATCAACGCCGCGGTCGCCGGCCTGGTCGGCGCCTTCATGGTCGGCAAGCGGGTGGGCTACGGCAAGGAGGCGATGGCGCCGCACAGCCTGCCGCTGACGATGGTCGGCGCCTCGCTGCTGTGGGTCGGCTGGTTCGGCTTCAACGCCGGCTCGGCGCTGGAGGCGGGCAATTCGGCGGTGCTGGCGTTCATGAACACCTTCACCGCCACCGCCGCCGCGGTGCTGGCCTGGTCGCTGGGCGAGACGATGATGCGCGGCAAGGCCTCGATGCTGGGCGCCGCCTCGGGCGCGGTGGCCGGCCTGGTGGCGATCACCCCGGCCTGCGGCAACGTCGGCCTGATGGGCGCGATCGTGATCGGCTTCGTCGCCGGCTTCGCCTGCCTGTGGGGCGTGCACAGCCTCAAGCGCATCCTCGGCGCCGACGACTCGCTGGACGTGTTCGGCGTGCACGGTGTCGGCGGCATCGTCGGCGCGCTGCTGACCGGCGTGTTCAACACCCAGGACCTCGGCGGCCCCGGCCTGGTGACCGACTGGGTCACCGCCACGGTCGGCTCCAACGGCATCGGCGCGCAGGTCTGGATCCAGCTGAAGGGCGTGCTGCTGACGATCGTCTGGTCGGCGGTGGTCGCGGCGGTCTCGTTCAAGGTCGTCGACCTGGTGATCGGCCTGCGCGTCGCCGAGGAGGACGAGCGCGAGGGCCTGGACATCAGCTCCCACGGCGAGACGGCCTACAGCAAGTAACCGGGCCAGCAGGCCGGCCGATGCCGGCTTCGGAGGGGCTGCCCGCGGGCAGCCCCTTTTTCGTCGCCACCCCGGGACTTCTAGAATCGACGCGTCGATTCCCGACGCAGGCAGCCCGCTCATGGTTCCCCACCTCATCACCGCGCTCACCGGTCCGATCAACGAACTGGAAGCCCGCGTGCTCGACTCGATGCCGGCGATCGAGCGCTGGTTCCGGCTCGAATGGATGGAGCACACGCCGCCGTTCTACAGCTCGGTCGACCTGCGCAACGCCGGCTTCAAGCTGGCGCCGGTGGACACCAGCCTGTTTCCCGCCAGCTTCAACAACCTGACCCCCGAGATGCTGCCGCTGGCGGTGCAGGCGGCGATGGCGGCGATCGAGAAGATCTGCCCCGAGGCCAAGAACCTGCTGCTGGTGCCGGCAGCGCAGACGAACAACAGCTTCTACCTCAGCAACCTGCAGCAGCTGGTGCGCGTGTTCACCCAGGCCGGCCTGAACGTGCGGCTGGGCACGCTCGACGAGGCCGTCGAGGCGCCCCGGCCGGTGGCGCTGCCCGACGGCAGCGAACTGGTGTTCGAGCCGCTGCTGCGCAACCGCGGCCGGCTCGGGCTGAAGGACTTCGACCCCTGCACGATCCTGCTGAACCACGAGCTGTCCGCCGGCGTGCCCCGCATCCTGCAGCACCTGCATGAGCAGTACCTGCTGCCGCCGCTGCACGCCGGCTGGTCGGTGCGGCGCAAGAGCCGGCATTGCCAGAGCTACGAGGAGGTGGCCAAGAAGTTCGCCAAGCTGCTCGGCATGGACCCCTGGCTGATCCACCCGATCACCGGGCCCGGCGGCACGGTCGACCTCGCCGCCGGCAGCGGGCTCGACGCGCTGCAGACGCAGGTCGACGCGCTGCTGGCCAAGGTGCGGCGCAAGTACAAGGAATACGGCATCGGCGAGAAGCCGTTCGTGGTGGTCAAGGCCGACGGCGGCATCCACGGCTTCGGGCCGCTGATCGTGCGCGACGCCAGGGACCTGGCCGACCCGGCGCGCCGCGGCCGCCTCCAGGGCAACGGCGAAGCGATGGCCGCCGGCGCGCTGCCGCTGATCGTGCAGGAGGGCGTGCCGACCTACGAGCGCGTCAACGACGCGGTGGCCGAGCCGGTGGTCTACATGATCGACCGCTACGTGGTCGGCGGCTTCTACCGCATCCACGCCGAGCGCGGCGTCGACGAGAGCCTCGAGGCGCCGGGCGCCAGCTACGTGCCGCTGGCCTTCGCCGAGAGCCACCACCTGCCGCGCCGCGGCGAGAAACCCGGCGCCAGCGCGCCGAACCGCTTCTACATGTACGGCGTGATCGGCCGGCTGGCGATGCTGGCGGCCAGCTACGAGCTCGAAGCCACCGACCCGGACGCCGAGGTGTACGACTGACCCAACGGCCACCGATCGTCGCGCGGCGGCCACCGCGGCGCGGCCGGTTCAGCGCAGAATAGCTGCGTCGCAGTCATCCGGCACCGGCGCTTCCGGGGCCCCGCTTCGTGAGCACGGCAAACGCCCCCAAGTCCCCGGCTGCCCTGGCCGCGCTGACGCTCGGCGCACTCGGCGTGGTCTATGGCGACATCGGTACCAGCCCGCTGTATGCGCTGAAGGAGGTGTTCCACGGCGGCCACGTGGCCACCTCGGACGACAACATCCTGGGCGTGCTGTCGCTGATCTTCTGGACGATGACGATCATCGTCTCGATCAAGTACGTGCTGCTGATCCTGCGCGCCGACAACAACGGCGAGGGCGGCCTGATCGCGATGCTGGCGCTGGCCACCACCGCGGTGAAGGACCGGCCGGCGCTGCGCAGCGCGCTGATGACGGTCGGGCTGTTCGGCACCGCCATCTTCTACGGCGACGGCGTCATCACGCCGGCGATCTCGGTGCTGTCGGCGGTCGAGGGCCTGGAGGTGGCCGCGCCGCAGCTGCACAGCTTCGTGATCCCGATCACCTTGCTGGTGCTGACCGGGCTGTTCGCGGTGCAGCGCTTCGGCACCGGCGGCATCGGCAAGTTCTTCGGGCCGATCACGCTGGTCTGGTTCATCGTATTGGTGGCGCTGGGGCTGCCGCACATCCTGGCCAACCCGGCGGTGCTGGTGGCCTTGAACCCGGTCTACGCGATCGGCTTCTTCCAGCACCAGCCGCTGGTGGCCTTCGTCGGCCTGGGCGCGGTGGTGCTGTGCGTCACCGGCGGCGAGGCCTTGTACGCCGACATGGGCCACTTCGGCAAGAGGCCGATCCGCATCGCCTGGTACGGCTTCGTGATGCCGGCGCTGGTCGTCAACTACTTCGGCCAGGGCGCGATGCTGCTGCACACGCCCGCGGCGATCGAGAACCCGTTCTACCTGATGGCCCCGGCCTGGGCCCGGCTGCCGCTGGTGTTCCTGGCCACCGCGGCGACGGTGATCGCCTCGCAGGCGCTGATCTCGGCCGCCTTCTCGGTCACCAAGCAGGCGATCCAGCTCGGCATCCTGCCGCGCATGGCGGTGCGCCACACCTCGGTGAAGGACACCGGCCAGATCTACGTGCCGTTCATCAACTGGGGGCTGTTCGTCTTCATCGTGCTGGCGGTGGCGCTGTTCAAGACGTCGTCGAGCCTGGCCTCGGCCTACGGCATCGCGGTGACGCTGGACATGAGCATCACCACGGTGATGACCTTCTTCGTGATCCGCTACGGCTGGAAGTACCCGCTGCCGCTGTGCCTGCTGGCCACCGGCTTCTTCTTCGTCATCGACATCACCTTCTTCGCCAGCAACATGCTCAAGCTGGTCGCCGGCGGCTGGTTCCCGATCGTCATCGGCATCGGCATGTTCACGCTGATGACCACCTGGGTGCGCGGCCGCACCCTGGTCACCGAGCGCCTGCGCGACGACGCGATCGACCTCGGCGGTTTCCTCGACGCGGTGTTCGTCAGCCCGCCCACGCGGGTGCCGGGCACCGCGGTGTTCCTGTCGGCCGACACCGGGCTCACGCCCAACGCGCTGCTGCACAACCTGAAGCACAACAAGGTGCTGCACGAGTACAACCTGTTCGTCACCGTGCGCCACCATGAGGTGCCGTGGATCGGCTTCGACAAGCGCATCGAGATGGAACCGCTGGGCCACGACTGCTGGCAGGTGGTGATGCACTTCGGCTTCAAGAACGACCCCGACGTGCCCGAGGCGCTGAAGCTGCTGGAAGGCCGCGGCATCCCGCTGCCCGACATGGACACCAGCTACTTCCTCAGCCGCGACATCGTGATTCCCACCTTCGGCGCCGGCATGGCGATGTGGCGCGAGAAGCTGTTCGCCGGCATGCACCGCAACGCGTCGGCAGCCGCCGACTTCCTGAACCTGCCGAGCAACCGCATCGTCGAGCTGGGCGCCAAGGTCGAGATCTGAAAGCGGTGCCGGCAACCACCTGGTGGCGTGACCTGTCGCTGTCGGCGGTGGTCGCCGGCTTCGTCGCGGTGCTGGTGGGCTACACCAGCTCGGTGGCGATCGTCTTCCAGGCCGCGCAGGCGCTGGGCGCCACCGCGGCGCAGACCGCATCGTGGATGTGGGCGCTGGGCCTGGCGATGGGCGTGTCGTGCATCGGCCTGTCGCTGCACTACCGCCTGCCGGTGCTCACCGCCTGGAGCACGCCCGGCGCCGCGCTGCTGGCCGCCACCCAGGGCATCGGCCTGCCCGAGGCGACCGGCGCCTTCGTCGTCTGTGCCGGCCTGATCGTGCTGACCGGCATCACCGGGCTGTTCGAGCGGGTGATGGACAAGGTGCCGATGGCGGTCGCCGCGGCGCTGCTCGCCGGGGTGCTGACCCGCTTCGGGCTCGACGCGGTGCTGTCGGCGCGCAGTTCGCCCGGCATGGTGCTGGTGATGGTCGCGGCCTTCCTGGCCGGGCGCCGCTGGTGGCCGCGCTACGCGGTGCCGGCGGTGCTGGTGGCCGGCATCGCGCTGGCCGCGGCCCAGGACCGGTTGGCGCTGGGCGGCATCGCCTGGGCCTGGGCGACCCCCCAGTTCGTGATGCCGCACTTCAGCTGGGGCAGCGTGGTCGGCGTCGGGCTGCCGCTGTTCATCGTCACGATGGCCTCGCAGAACCTGCCCGGCGTCGCGGCGCAGCGCGCGGCCGGCTATCGGATCCCGGTCTCGCCGGTGACCACGGCGACCGGTCTGGTGACGCTGGTGCTGGCGCCGTTCGGCGCCTTCGCGATCAACCTGGCGGCGATCACCGCGGCGATCTGCATGAGCCCCGAGGCCCATGCCGACCCGGCGCGGCGCTACACCGCGCCGGTGATGGCCGGCGTCTTCTACACGCTGCTGGGGCTGGCCGGCGGCGCGGTGGTGGGGCTGCTGGCGGCGTTCCCGAAGGAACTGGTCGCCGCGGTGGCCGGGCTGGCGCTGCTCGGCACGATCGCCGGCGGCCTGAGCCAGGCGCTGGCCGAGCCGCGCCACCGCGACGCCGCGGCGCTGACCTTCCTGGTCACGCTGTCGGGCATCAGCGTGGCCGGCATCGGCGCGGCGTTCTGGGGCGTGGTCGCCGGCAGCATCGCGCTCGCTGTGCAACACTGGCGGCCCCTCAGTTAGCCGGGCCCGACCGCCGTTCGGGCCGCCGACCATGAAGCTGCTGTTCGTCGCCGACCCGCTGGAGGGATTCAAGACCTACAAGGACACCAGCTTCTCGATGATGCGCGAGGCGGCGCGGCGCGGCCACCAGATCTGGGCCTGCACGACGGCCGACCTGGTCTGGGTGCGCGGCGCGCGGGTGGTGGCGCGCGACGCGCGGGCGATCACCCTGACCGGCCGCGACGACGACTGGTTCGAGGTCGTCGCCGAGGGCGAACTGGCGCTGGCCGACACCGACGCGGTGCTGATGCGCAAGGACCCGCCATTCGACAGCGAGTTCTTCTACGCCACCCACCTGCTGGGCCAGGCCGAGCGCGAGGGCGCCCGGGTCTTCAACAAGCCCGCCGCGCTGCGCGACCACCCCGAGAAGCTGGCGATCCTGGAGTTTCCGCAGTTCATCGCGCCGACGCTGGTCACCCGCGACGAGCGCGCAGTGCGCGCCTTCCACGCCGAGCACCAGGACATCATCCTGAAGCCGCTCGACGGCATGGGCGGCATGGGCATCTTCCGCGTCGGCCCCGACGGGCTGAACCTGGGCTCGATCACCGAGACCCTGAACCGCAACGGCGCGCAGACGGTGATGGTGCAGAAGTACCTGCCCGAAATCGTCCAGGGCGACAAGCGGGTGCTGGTGATCGCCGGCGAGCCGGTGCCGTTCAGCCTGGCGCGCATCCCGCAGGGCAGCGAGATCCGCGGCAATCTGGCCGCCGGCGGCAAGGGTGTCGCGCAGGCGCTGACCGCGCGCGACCGCGAGATCGCCTCGGCGCTGGGCCCGATCCTGGCCGCGCGCGGCCTGCTGCTGGTCGGCCTGGACGTGATCGGCGATTGCCTGACCGAGATCAACGTCACCAGCCCGACCTGCTTCCAGGAGATCAGCCAGCAGACCGGCTTCGACGTGCCGAAGATGTTCATCGACGCGCTGGAAGTGGCGCTCGCCGGATGAAGGCAAATGCCGCCGTGGACCGCCCGCGGCGGTCCGGGGCTCCGAAGGCGTCGGCACGGCGCCGGTGATCGGCGCTGGCGTGAGCTGACCGAAGCCAAGTGATTCCGCGATGCGCGCGTGAGCGGCGATCGCGAGTTCCGCGCTCGACGTCCCGGCCGGCCCAGGTTCAGCCCGCGATCCGGGGGTGGACTTATCGGATCCAGTTGCTAAATTCGCTGGGGTGGGGCTGTGCCCGTGAAGAACCTCTGGAGCCGTGATGAATCTCAAGCCTGTATTTGCTGCCGTCGTCCTGATCGCCGGCATGTCCGCCGCATCGGCAACGACCTCGCTGGACCTCGGCCCGGCGACCGTGACCTATGACGAATCCACCGATTTCGGCTTCATTTCGTCTTGGTTCTCGTCCTCCACCACTTTCGGATTCAGCTGGACCGTGCCCAATTCGGCCGCGGTGGCGAGCTTCGGTCCGCTGACCATCGTCAGCGTGCCGCTGCCCTCGTTCACCTTGGCACGCAACGCCGGCTGGGCGCTGAGCGATGCCTCGGCGTTTCTGGGCAACCTGAGCTTCACCGAGGTTGGCGGCGCCACCACCAATATCGTGGCCAGCGCCAGCGTCTCGATCAACGGCGGCCCAGCCGTGCCGATCGGCCCGGCGAGCCTGGCCTGGGCCGTGACCGGCTCCGGCCCGGGCTACATGCAGGGCTATTTCGCGGACAGCGCCACCTTCCCGGGTGGCTTCAAGACGCTCGCCGTGACCGGTGCAGGCATCGACCTCAGCGCCACGGGCGGGGTCTTCTCCAGCATCAGTGCCCAGCCGCAGAACAAGTTCGAGATCAGCTTCGCGGCGGCGCCGGTGCCTGAACCCGAAACCTACGCGATGCTGCTGGCCGGCCTGGCGACGTTGGCCTGGCTGTCCAAGCGTCGGAGCGCGTGAGTCAACGACGGGCCGCTCCCGAGTCGACTCATCCCCTGGTCGGGCGGCGGCGGGTGTTTGCCGGTGCCAGGGGGCGCTCTCAGGGCTGAGGCCCGGCTTCGGCCCGCATAGCCGATCGGTCGGCGTCGAGTTGCGGTGGCCAGCGGGCGTCGGCCGCATGGTCCCGGTCGGACAGGCATCGTGCGGGCATGGCCCGCTGCAGGGGGTGCCGGTCGGCCCCGGCACGGCACGGCGACAATGCCGCCATGGCCCTGCTCTCGCTCTCCAACGCCCATCTGGCCTACGGCCACGTGGCCCTGCTCGACGCCACCGGCCTGTCGCTGGAGGCCGGCGAACGCCTCGGCCTGATCGGCCGCAACGGCGCCGGCAAGTCGTCGCTGCTGAAGGTGATCGCCGGGCTCGAGAAGCTCGACGACGGCCTGCTGCAGACGACGCAGGGGCTGCGCATCCGCTACGTGGCGCAGGAGCCGGTGTTCGAGCCGGGCCACACGGTGTTCGAGGCGGTCAGCGAAGGCGTTGCCGAGGCGCGGGCGCTGCGCCAGGCCTACGAAGACCATGCCGAGGGCGTCGACCTGGACGCGCTGCAGACCCGCATCGAGGCGCTCGACGCCTGGAACTGGGAGCAGCGGGTGGATACCACGCTGGCCCAGCTGCACCTGGACGGCAGCCGGGCCATCGATGAACTCTCGGGCGGCATGAAGAAGCGCGTCGCGCTGGCGCAGGCGCTGGTCGCGCTGCCCGACGTGCTGCTGCTCGACGAGCCGACCAACCACCTCGACCTCGATTCGATCGACTGGCTGCAGGACCTGCTGTGCAGCTTCCGCGGCGCGGTGATCCTGATCACCCACGATCGCGCGTTCCTCGACGCGGTGGCCACCCGCATCGTCGAGCTCGACCGCGGCGTGCTGCGCAGCTTCCCGGGCAACTTCAGCGCCTACGAGCGGCAGAAGGACGATCAGCTGGCCGCCGAGGCGCTGGCCAACGCCCGCGCCGACAAGCTGCTGGCGCAGGAGGAGGTCTGGATCCGCAAGGGCGTCGAGGCGCGCCGCACCCGCAGCGTCGCGCGCATCCAGCGCCTGGAGCGGCTGCGCGCGCAGCGCCAGGCCCGGCGCGATTCGCTGGGCCAGGTGAAGCTGGAGGTCGACGCCGGCGTGCCCAGCGGCAGGATCGTCGCCGAGCTGAGCCATGTCTCGATGCGCTTCGGCGACAAGCGCATCGTCGAGGACTTCTCGGCGACCATCCTGCGCGGCGACAAGGTCGGCCTGGTCGGTCCGAACGGCGCCGGCAAGACGACGCTGCTGAAGCTGATCCTCGGCGAGCTGCAGCCCACGGCCGGCAGGATCCGCCAGGGCAGCAAGCTCGAGGTCGCCTACTTCGACCAGATGCGCGCCGCGCTGGACCTGGACGCGACCCTGGCCGACACGATCAGCCCGGGCAGCGAATGGGTCGAGTTCAATGGGCGGCGCTTGCATGTGATGAGCTACCTGAACGACTTCCTGTTCTCGCCGGCGCGCGCCGACAGCCCGGTGCGCACGCTGTCGGGCGGCGAGCGCAACCGCGTGCTGCTGGCGCGGCTGTTCGCGCTGCCGGCCAACGTGCTGGTGCTCGACGAGCCGACCAACGACCTCGACATCGACACGCTGGAGCTGCTGGAGGAACTGCTGCAGGGCTACACCGGCACGGTGTTCCTGGTCAGCCACGACCGGCGCTTTCTCGACAACGTGGTCACCAGCCTGATCTGCTGGGAGGGTGACATCGGTCCGGGCGCCGGGCCGCTCCCGAGCCGGACCGGCGCCCCCTCGGGGGGCTCGGCGGCCCTGGCCGCCGTGGGGGCCATGTCCACGGGCCGCTGGCGCGAGTACGAAGGCGGCATCGCCGACTGGCAGGCGCAGCGTGCACGCATGCTCGCGGCCCGGGCCGCCGCGGCGCCGGCGCGTGCCGCCGCCGTCGCGGTGCCCGCACCACCGCCACCTGTCGCCGCGGCGGCCAGGGCACGCAAGCTCAGCTACAAGGAGAAGCGCGAGCTCGACGAACTGCCGGCGCGCATCGAGGCGCTGGAGGCCGAGCAGGCATCGATCGGTGCGCAGCTGGCCGATGGCGAGCTCTATGCGAAGTCGCCGACGCAGGTGCCGGCGCTGCAGGCCCGCTTCGCGCAGATCGACGACGAACTGCTGGCGGCGATGGAGCGCTGGGAGCAGCTGTCGGCGCCGGGCTGACGCCGCCCTCAGGTGTCGTAGCCGGTCCAGCCCTCGTTGGTGGCCGCCGGGTGGGTGCGGCTGACGATCAGCCCGGCCTGCAGGTACAGCGCGTTGAGCAGGCGGATCGCCCGCGCCACGCCGATCTGCTGCCAGCCGGCGATCTCGCGCAGGTTGCTGGTCTGGCGCCGCAGCCGCGAGACGCAGGCGGCCAGCGGGCCCGGCAGGTCGAGCCCGCGCAGCGTGAGGCCGGGCGCCACCCGGTAGGCGGCCTGCCCCGACAGCTCGGGCAGCAGCGCGTTGCGCGACCCGCGCAGCGCCACCGCCCACAGCAGCGGGTCCAGTGCCGTGTACAGCGCCGGGTTGCCGATGCGCGCCAGTTCGGTGCTGCCCGGCGGCCGCAACGCGGCCGGCCGCACCTGCAGCACCTGCAGGGCCGCCAGGTCGCCGGCCAGGAACTCGACCATCGGCATCGGGCAGTGCACCAGGCGCTCGAGCGGGAAGACGGTCAGCGCCAGCGACTGCAGCTCCCAGGCCAGGCTGATCGCCAGCGGCTGGGTGTGGCGGATGCAGGCGGCCAGCACCTCGAGCAGCTGGCGCTGCGGCGGGTCCTGGTCGAAGCGCAGCAGATCCTGCATCAGCGACGGGCTCAGCGAACTCAGCGTCGTGGGCCGGCTGTCGCGGCCGCCTGCCGCCGGCGCAGGCCTGCCGAAGCCGTGCCCGGCGGCGCGGGCCGGCAGCGTCCGGCCGGGCCGGGCCATCGAAGGCCGGCTGTCCGGGACATCCATCGGCAGGGTGGAGGGAAACATCGGCACTGCCCGGGCTAGGGAAGGATGGTAGACGACTCGCGGTTCATCACGGTGACTTGACGTTTCAGCAGCCGCGTTTCATCCCGGCGCCGTGCCGCCGAGCGCATCGCGGGCGCTGACGAAGGCCTGCCAGAAGGGCACATCCTGGGCGCTGGCGAAATTCAGCCGCATCAGCGAGTTGCTACGCGGCATGGCCTGGAACAGATGCCCCGGCGCCACCAGCCAGCCGGCCGCGGCCAGGCGGCTGGCCAGCCGCTCGGTGTCCACGCCGGTGTCGACCCAGCCGAACAAGCCTTGCGGCGGCGCGGCGAAGCGGCAGCCGGCGTCGCTGGCCAGCCGGACGACGCGGCTGCGCGCCCGGTCCAGCTGCTGGGTCACCCGCTCGGCATGTCGGCGCAGCAGGCCCTGTTCCAGGCACCAGGCGACCGCCCGTTCGAACAGCGCCGGCGTCGTCAGCGTGCCCAGCAGCTTGGTGTCGATCAGCCGCTGCGCCAGCGCCGGCGCGGCTGCCGCGTAGCCGACGCGCCAGTTCGGCGCCAGGATCTTCGAGAAGCCCGAGACGTAGACGGTGCGCTGCAGGCCGTCCAGCGCCGCCAGCCGCGGCGCATGCGGCGGCGCCAGCCAGGCATAGGTGTCGTCCTCGACGATCGTCAGCTCGTGCGCCTCGGCCAGCTTCAGCACCTGGTGCGCCTGCGCCAGCGACAGCGTGTGGCCGGTCGGGTTGTGCAGCACCGACACGGTCACGTACAGCCGCGGCCGGTGCGCGGCCAGCAGACCGGCCATCACGCCCAGGTCGGGCCCGTCGGCCGTGCGCGGCACCGGCAGCAGGCGCATGCCCAGCCGCGTCAGGCGGGCGAATTCGACCGCCCAGCCGGGCTCGTCGACCAGCACCGCGTCGCCCGGCTGCATCAGCGTGCGGGCCACCAGGTCCAGCGCATGCGTGGCGCCTAGCGTCGTGACGATCTGGCCCGGCGCCGCGGGAATGCCCAGTTCACCGTCCAGCCGACGCGACAGCGCCCGGCGCAGCGCGTCGTCGCCGGCCGGGTCGCCATAGCGCAGCGCGTCGCCGGCCTGCGCCAGCGTGCGGCGCAGCGCGCGGTCGAGCAGGGCGCGGTCGAGCCAGGCCTCGGGCAGCGTGCCCATGCCCGGGCCCCCGGCCGCCGCGCCCTGGTGAAACATGCCGCGGATCAGCGCCGTCGCGTCCACAGGGGCCCCCAGCGGCTGCCCTGCGGCGTTGGGCAGCGCAGCCGGCGTGCGGGCCGCGCCGAGCCGTTCGCGCACGAAGAAGCCACGTTGGCGCCGCGCCTCGATCAGCCCCTGGGCCTGCAGCCGGTCGTAGGCGGCGACCACCGTGCTCGGGCTCACCCGGTGCAGGCGGGCGCTCTCGCGCACCGAGGGCAGCCGGGCGCCGGGCGTCAGCGCGCCGCGCTGGATGCCTTCGGCCATGCGCAGCGCCAGCTGTTCGCCCAGCGTGCGCGGCGCGGGGCGAGGCAGGTCGGTCGTCGATTCGGGCAGGGTGTTCATCGGCGGCAGCGGCTGTATCGTCGCATCGATCAATACAGGTCGGCGGACTGTACTGCAAAGTGTACTGCTGCTGTGTCACTTCAACGCCTAGACTGCCCGGATGCAGCCACCGACCCCGCCCGCCCCCCTGAGCTCGCCCGCCAGCCTGCCGCCGGGCCGGTCGCCGCAGGCGGCCGGATGGCTGCTGGGCCTGCTCGGGGTGTTCGTGTTCGCACTGACGATCCCGATGACGCGGCTGGCCTCGGGCAGCCTGGAAGCGCCGCAGCTGCCCGCGGTGTTCGTCGCGATCGGCCGTGCCGCGCTGGCCGGGCTGCTGGCCGCGATCTGGCTGCGGGCCGTGCGTGCGCCGTGGCCGCGGCCGGCGCAGTGGCGCCAGCTCGCGCTGACGGCGCTGGGCGTGGTGTTCGGCTTCCCGCTGTTCCTCGGGCTGGCGGTGCAGCGGGTCGACGCCGCGCATGCCGCGGTGGTGTCGGGCCTGCTGCCGATCAGCACCGCGGTGATCGGCGCACTGGTGATGCGCCAGCGGCCCGGCGCCGGTTTCTGGGCCTGTGCGGCGCTGGGCACGGGGCTCGTCGTGGCCTTCGCGCTGTCCCGAGGCGGCGCCGGGCTGCAGGCGGCCGACGGCCTGCTGGCGCTGGCCGTGGCCTGGGGCGGCTTCGGCTATGTGTTCGGCGCGCGCCTGTCGGCACCCCAGGGCGACGGCCAGCCGCCGATGCCGCCCGAGCAGGTGATCAGCTGGGTGCTGGCGGCCTGCCTGCCGGTCACGCTGCCGGTGGCCTGGGCGGTCTGGCCCGCCGCGCCGGTGCGCCCCGCGGCCTGGGGCGGATTTCTCTATGTCTCGGTGTTCTCGGTGTGGCTGGGCTTCTTCGCCTGGTATCGCGCGCTGCAGCTGGGTGGCATGCTGCGGGTCAGTCAGGTGCAGTTGCTGCAGCCGTTCCTGTCGATGGCGCTGGCGGTGCCGCTGCTGGGGGAGACACTGGATGCCCCCACGCTGGGCTTCGCGCTCGCGGTGATGGCCACGGTCTTCCTGTCGCGGCGCATGGCGGTGCAGACTGTGGCGCCCCAGCATCCACCCATCGCATCCGTTCCCCGAGGAGTGTCCCCATGAGTCTCTGGCACCAGGCCCGCCGCAGCGCCCGGCTGAACCCGTCGATCATCCGCGAGATCCTCAAGGTGACCGAGCAGCCCGGCGTGCTGTCGATGGCCGGCGGCCTGCCGTCGGCCGAGACCTTCCCGGTCGAGGCGATCCGCGCGGCCTGCGACGCCGTGCTGTCGCAGGCGCCGCGCGAGGCGTTGCAATACGCGGCCAGCGAAGGCTACGGGCCGCTGCGCGAATGGGTGGCCCGGCACCTGGCCGGCAAGGGCATGACGCTGGGCCCCGACCAGGTGCTGATCACCACCGGCTCGCAGCAGGGGCTGGACCTGATCGGCAAGGTGATGGTCGATGCCGGTGCGCCGGTGGCGGTGGAAACGCCCACCTACCTCGGCGCGCTGCAGGCCTTCAACCCCTGCGAACCGATCTACGCCAGCCTGGCCGGCGATGCCGACGGTCCGCTGCCGGGCTCGATCAGCGCGCTGCCGCACGATGCGCCGGGCACCCGCTTCGCCTACCTGGTGCCGAACTTCCAGAACCCCACCGGGCGGGTGATCCCCGAGGCGCGGCGCAGCGCGCTGGTGGCCGCGGCGCAGGCGGCCAGGATCCCGCTGGTCGAGGACAACCCCTACGGCGACCTCTGGTTCGACGAACCGCCGCCGCCGCCGCTGGCCTCGCGCTGGCCCGAGGGCGTGATCTACCTGGGCAGCTTCAGCAAGGTGCTGACGCCCGGTCTGCGGCTGGGCTACCTGGTGGCGCCGCCGGCGCTGTACCCGAAGCTGCTGCAGGCCAAGCAGGCCGCCGACCTGCACACCCCCGGGTTCAACCAGCGCGTGGTCCACGAGGTCATCGGCAACGGCTTCCTCGACCGGCACGTGCCGACGATCCGCAAGCGCTACCAGTCGCAGTGCGCGGCGATGGCCGACGCGCTGGCGCTCGACATGCCCGAGGGCACCGAATGGCAACGCCCGAAGGGCGGCATGTTCTTCTGGCTGCGCCTGCCCGCCGGCTGCGATGCGATGGCGCTGCTGCCGAAGGCGCTGGCGGCCGGCATCGCCTACGTGCCGGGCGCGGCGTTCTACGCCCAGACGCCGGGCCACGCGGCCGATCCGCGCACGCTGCGGCTGAGCTTCGTCACGCTGTCGCCCGAGGACATCGCCGACGGCGTCGCCACGCTGGGCCGGGTGCTGCGCGAGCACCTGGACGGCACGCGGGACGAGGCGCCATGAGCGGCCACCGCTTCTCCCAGCTCGACGTCTTCACCGCCGTGCCGCTGCGCGGCAATCCGCTGGCCGTCGTGCACGACGCGTCGGGCTTGAGCGATGCGCAGATGGCCGACCTCGCCCGCTGGACCAACCTGTCGGAAACCAGCTTCCTGCTGCCGCCCGACGACCCTGGCGCGGACTACCGCGTGCGCATCTTCACCCCCGGCGGCGAGCTGCCGTTCGCCGGCCACCCGACGCTGGGCAGCTGCCATGCCTGGCTGGCCGCCGGCGGCCAGCCGCGCGACCCGGCGGTGGTGGTGCAGCAATGCGGAGTCGGCCTGGTGCGGGTGCGCCGCGACGGCGGTGCCCAGACGCCGCGGCTGGCCTTTGCCGCGCCGCCGCTGCGCCGCAGCGGCGCGGTCGAGCCGGCGCTGCGCCGCCAGGTCGTCGCGTCGCTGGGCCTGCCCGATGCCGCGCTGCAGCGGCTCGAATGGGTCGACAACGGCCCCGGCTGGCTGGCCGCGCTGCTGCCCGATGCGGCCACGGTGCTGGCGGTGAAGCCCGATTTCAGCGCGATGCGCGGGCTGAAGCTGGGCCTCGTCGGTCCGCATCCGGCGGGCAGCGAATGCCGGTTCGAGGTGCGTGCCTTCGTGCCGGACCTGGGTGTGCCCGAAGATCCGGTCACGGGCAGCCTGAACGCCGGGCTGGCGCAATGGCTGATCGGCGCCGGCCTGGCGCCCGAGCGCTATGTCGCGGCCCAGGGTGCGGCGCTGGGCCGGGCCGGCCGGGTGTACGTCGAGCGCGAAGGTGCCGAGATCTGGATCGGCGGCGCGGTCTGCCCGGTGATCGCTGGTACGCTGACCCTGTAGATTCGCGGCGTGAACTGCGATCTCGACCACCTCGTCAACGACTGAGCGACCGATGACCGAAGAACTGTTCCGCGAAGACGCGACGCTGCTGGGCTGCGAGGCGACGATCACCACGATCGGCGAGGCCGGCGTCGAGCTCGACCGCACGGTGTTCTACCCGCAGGGCGGCGGCCAGGCCGGCGATGCCGGCCGGCTGCGGCGCGCCGACGGTGCCGAACTGGCGATCGTCGACACCGTCAAGGGGCCGGTGGCCGGGCGGATCCTGCACCGGGTCGCTGCGGGCACCGACCTGGCCGGCTGGGCCGCCGGCCAGGCCGTCACGGCGACGCTGGACGCCGCGCGGCGCCAGGCGCACCGCCGTTTCCACACCGCCACCCACCTGCTGTGCGCGCTGGTGCCGCACCCGGTCGACGGCTGCTCGATCACTGCCGGCTACGCCCGGCTCGACTTCCACATGACCGAGCCGCTGGACAAGGAGGCGCTGAATGCCGGCATCGCCCGCCTGGTCGCCGAGGCGCATCCGGTGCGCCAGCGCTGGATCGGCGAGGCCGAGCTCGACGCCAATCCCGCGCTGGTGCGCAGCATGAGCGTGCAGCCGCCCCGCGGTCACGGCCGGGTGCGGTTGATCGACATCGAAGGCGTCGACCTGCAGCCCTGCGGTGGCACCCATGTCGGCAACACCGCCGAGATCGGTGCCGTGATCGTCACCAGGATCGAAAAGAAGAGTGTGATGACCCGAAGGGTCGTGCTCGGCTTCGCCGAGCCCGGTCGGCCGCCCGCTCAGTCCTTGCGATAGGTGTCGTGGCAGCCCTTGCAGCTCTGTCCGACCGCGCCGGCGGCGACCTTGATCTGGTCCAGGTTGCCCGACTTGCCGGCGGCCGCCAGCTTGTTGACGTCTTCCTGGCTCTTCGCCACGGCCGCGTTCCACTTGTCCTTCTCGGTCCAGATCTCGGGCTTGGCGCGGGTGTTTCCGCCCTTGTCGCTGCCCTCGACGAAGCCGGCGAACTGCAGCCGGTTGATCAACGCGACGATCTCGATGTTGTCGGCAGTCGCCTTGGGGTCGAACGGGACCCGTCCGTTGACGACCGCGAACACCCTGCCGAGGTGGTTGCCCTGCAGCGCCATCGCGCTCTGGCGGTACTTGATCGCGTCTTCGGGCTTCTGGAACTGGGCGGCGGCGGGCAGGCTGGCCAGTGCGCCGGCGAGGCTCAGACTGGCCACGAGAAATCGATTCATGCGGATCCTCCGACGAGAGTTGGGGTGGTACGCCCGGCATGGCGGACGGGCGATGAGCAGTCTACGGGCGCGGCCGACCGGATATTCCAGTCGCCCCGGTCGCTGCCCGGCGCGGGCGCTGCCGGCCGGTCGCGCCGGGTGGCGCAGGCGGCGCAAGTTCGGCTATCGTTGCCGCCGTGCCCAGCCCCGGCCTCACCGCAGCGTGCCGATGACCGATCCCGACCATCCGGTACGGGTCTGGGACCTGCCGACGCGGCTGTTCCACTGGCTGCTGGCCGCCGCGGTGATCGGCCTGGTGGTCACCGGCAAGGTCGGCGGCAATGCGCTGGTCTGGCACATGCGCCTGGGCTTGCTGGTGTTCGCGCTGCTGGGCTTTCGGCTGGTCTGGGGCTTCATCGGTGGCCGCTGGTCACGCTTTGCGAGCTTCGTGCGGGCACCTGCTGCGCTGCTGCGCTACCTGCGCGGCGAGCCGCGCCCGGGCGACCATTTCGAGGTCGGCCACAACCCGCTGGGCGCGCTGTCGGTGCTGGCGATGATCGGCGTGCTGGTGCTGCAGGTGGCCACCGGCCTGGTCGCCGACGACGAGATCGCCACCACCGGGCCGCTGAACCGCCACGTGGCCACCGCCACCGGCCTGGCAGCCACTGCCTGGCACAAGGGCTGGGGCCAGGGGCTGCTGCTGGCGCTGGTGGCCCTGCATGTCGCGGCCATCGTCGCCTACCGCCTGCGCGGCAGGAACCTGGTGCAGCCGATGCTGACCGGTGACCAGCCGCTGCCGCCCGGGGTGCTGCCTTCGGCCGACTCCGCGGCGACCCGCTGCGCGGCAGCGGTCGTGCTGGCGATCTTCGCCGCGATCGCGGTCTGGATCGCCCGGCAGGCCGGCTAGGCCGCGCCAACGCCCACCGCGTGTGCATGGCTGAAGCGCCCGACATCCGCCTGCAGCTACCCGACAGCCCTGCGCTGATCGAGGCCACCCGCGAGCTGTTCGACGAGTACGCGCAGGCGCTGGGCGTCGACCTGTGCTTCCAGAACTTCGACGCCGAGCTCGCCGGCTTGCCCGGCGACTACGCGGCGCCGCAGGGCGGCCTGCTGCTGGCCTTCGTCGACGACGCACTGGCCGGTTGCGGCGCGTTCCGGCCGCTGCAGGACGTCGACTACGCGAACGCCTGCGAGATGAAGCGGCTGTACGTGCGGCGGGCGTTCCGCCGTTTCGGCCTCGGCCGGCTGCTCGCCCAGGCGCTGATCGACGGCGCGATCCAGGCCGGCTATTCGGTCATGCTGCTCGACACGCTCGACGACATGGAGGCCGCGCGAGGCCTGTACGAATCGCTCGGCTTCGTCGAAGTGCCGCCGTACTACTTCAACCCGATCCCAGGCGCCCATTACCTGAAGGTCGACCTGGGCTGAACCACCACCGCCGACCATGCCGACCCCCACGATCGCTGCCGACATCACCGCGCTGCCGGTGGCCCCATCGCTGCTCGGCGAATCGCCGCTGTGGCACCCCGACGAACAGGTGCTGTACTGGGTCGACATCCCCGGCCTGCAGCTCAACCGCTTCGACCCCGCCAGCGGCCGCCACGACGAATGGCATTTCGCCAGCGAGCCGAGCTGCTGCGCGCCGCTGCTCGGCGGCGGCCTGCTGCTGGCGATGCGCGACGGCCTGTGGCGATTCGACACCGCCAGCGGCCGGCGCAGCCTGGTCGCGAACCCGCCCTACGATCCGGCCGGCCAGCGCTTCAACGATGGCAAGGCCGACCCGCAGGGCCGTTTCTGGGTCGGCACGATCGACGACCAGCGCCGGCCCGAGGCCGCGCTGTACCGGCTGGCCGGCGGCGCGCTGACGAAGGTGGCCGACGGCATCGCCGCCAGCAACGGCCTGGGCTTCGACCCCGCCGGCCGCACGATGTACTGGGCCGACACCAAGGCCCATGTCGTCCATGCCTTCGATTTCGACGGCCACGACGGCAGCCTGTCGCGCCGGCGGGTGTTCCAGCAGTTCGCGCCGCGCGCCGAGGGCCAGCCGCTGGCGGCCTACGGCGGCCGACCCGACGGCGCCGCGGTCGATGCCGAAGGCGCCTACTGGGTGGCGATGTTCGAGGGCCAGCGGCTGCTGCGCTTCGCGCCCGACGGCCGCCCGCTGGCCGAGCTGCCGCTGCCGGTGCGCTGCCCGACGATGCCTTGTTTCGGCGGCGCCGATCTGAAGACGCTGTACATCACCACCGCCCGCGACAAGCGCCCGGCCGATGAGCTCGCCGCCCAGCCGCTGGCCGGCTGCGTGCTGCAGCTGAGGATCCCGGTGCCGGGCCTGCCGGCGCACCTGGCGCGGCTGTAACCAGGTTACCGCGCCGCCACAAAGCCGACGCCGCTGCGGGGCGGAGGCTGGCACCAGCGGGTTTTTCCGTATACTTCTGCGGTTTGCCGCAATCGGGCGCGACTTCTTCCCACCATGACGGATCGGCCGCTGAGACACCTGGGCCGTTCTGCCGTCTGGGACGAGGACGCAGATGAGGCGGCAACAGCCAGCTTCAAGAGGCTGAGTCGCGAGGAGGCGGCCGCCTTGAGGGCCCAGGAGCCGCCGGTGTCACCCTGGCGGGTCGTCGCCGTGCAAGCGGTGGTGGGCGTGGTCGCTGCCCTGATCGGGTGGGCGCTCACCGGCAGGTCCGAGGTGGCGTGGTCGATGCTTTACGGCGCGGCCACGGTGGTGGTGCCGGCGGCCCTGATGGCGCGCGGCATGACCAGCAGGCTGTCCAGCATGGCGCCCGGCGCATCCGCCGTCAGCTTCATGTTGTGGGAGTTTGTAAAAATGGCGGTTTCGCTGGTGATGCTGGTCGTCGCCGGCAAGATCGTGCAACCGCTGGTGTGGCCGGCCCTGCTGGTCGGCCTGGTGGTCTGCATCAAGGTTTACTGGGTGGCGCTGCTGTGGCGGGGCCGCAAGAGCTGACAAGAAGACCAGGACTGGACAACACGACATGGCAGCCGCAGAACACGCCGCAGGCAGCGGGCCCACCGCCGGTGAATACATCATTCACCACCTGACTCACTTGCAGACGCGGAAGCAGACGGCCATCGTCGACTTCTCGGTCTTCAACCTCGACAGCATCTTCTTCGCGGTGCTGGTCGGCTCGCTCGGCTGCTTCCTCATGTGGCGTGCCGCGAAGTCCGCCACCTCGGGCGTGCCGGGGCGCTTCCAGGCCGCGGTCGAGATCCTGGTCGAGATGGTCGAGAACCAGGCCAAGGGCATCGTGCACAACGCCACCAGCCGCAAGCTGGTGTCGCCGCTGGCCCTGACCGTGTTCATCTGGATCTTCCTGATGAACTCGATGGACTTCCTGCCGGTCGACCTGCTGCCCAAGGTCGGCGAGCTGTTCGGCGTCCACTACCTGCGCGTCGTGCCCACCGCCGACCTGTCGGTGACGATGGGCCTGTCGGTCTCGGTGCTGCTGATCTGCCTGGTCTACAACGTCAAGATCAAGGGCTTCGGCGGCTGGGTGCACGAGCTGTTCGCCGCGCCGTTCGGCGACAAGCTGCTGCTGTACCCGGTCAACTTCCTGATGCAGGTCATCGAGTTCGTCGCCAAGACCGTCTCGCACGGCATGCGGCTGTTCGGCAACATGTACGCCGGCGAACTGATCTTCATGCTGATCGCGCTGATGGGCGGTGCCTTCGCGCTCAGCGGCACCGGCATCGCGCTGTTCCTCGGCCACATCATCGCCGGGTCGGTGTGGGCCATCTTCCACATCCTGATCATCACCCTGCAGGCCTTCGTGTTCATGATGCTCACCCTGGTCTACGTCGGCCAGGCTCACGACGCGCACTGAGCCCACGGCGCGCCGCGCTTCGATTTCGTTTTCCCCTCGTTTTTTCTACAACCCCAAGAAGGAGTCATCATGGAAGTCATTAGCTTTGTCGCGCTCGCCGCTGGTCTGATCATCGGTCTTGGCGCCATCGGTGCGTGCATCGGCATCGGCATCATGGGCAGCAAGTACCTGGAGTCGGCCGCCCGCCAGCCCGCACTGGCCGATGCATGCCGCGCGCGCCCTGGGGGTCGAGCGCCCGACCTGGGTGCTGCCGGCACCCTACGCGCACTTGCTGTAGCGCTACGCTGGGGCTTAAGGCGAAGCAGCGGCGCAGGCTGCCGCGGCAGGGTTTAAACCCGGGAGGCCGC
>JAEUOY010000055.1 GCA_016790515.1 Burkholderiaceae bacterium
ATATGCCGACTGCGCTGTGGCCGGATTACGCCGACTCCGACGTGGCCGGTATATGCCGACTCCGCCGTCGTCGTCGCCGGCCCTCAGGTGGCCGGACTACGCCGACTCTGAAGTGGCCTGATTACGCCGGTCGCTGACACCACCCTGCGAGGTAGCCGCCCTGCCCGACGGACCGCCTGCCCTGACCCCGCCCGCGCCCTGCAGCGCCCGCCTCGCGCCCACGCGCACCAGGCACTGGCGCTCGCTGCCGGGCCGCCTGGGCGATCGCCTCCTCGAGGCCCTCGATGCTGCAAGGCAGAACCTGCAAAGGCGCGACCCGATCCCCGGCTTCGACACGGCCGCGCTGCGCGACCTGGGGCTCGGCCACGCCCCGGCATCGCGTACGCCGCGCGAGCGCGTGGCCGGTCCCTGGCGTTGAGGCCTGCGTCTGCGCACCGAAGGACTGCATGCCCGACGACGGGGTCCGGGTGTCGAGCGCGACGGCGCTTCAGTCGGCGCGATTCATCGGGTGGCGCCGGGAAAGCAGGACGTAGATCGCCGCGCCGGCGATCAGCAGGCCGGTGGCGATCCAGAGCGCGGCGTCGAAGCCGCTGCTCGCGCTGCCGCTTCGCGTGACCAGCCAGGCAGCGAGCGGCGGGCCCACGATCTGGCCGAGTCCGTACGAAGCGGTGAGCAGGCCCATGGCGCTCGAGACATGCCGTGGCCGGATGCGGCGAACCTCCTGCATGGCAAAGAAGGTGATGGCCGTGAAGGGCAATCCGAGCACCAGGCTGCCCGCCGCGAAGCCGGCCAGGGTGGGGCTGACGAGGCTCGCCGACACCCCTGCGGCCTGCAACAGGTAGCAGGCGGAGGTCGCCCTGCGGGCTCAGCCGGGATGCGCCGATGGCACCGATCATCACGCCGGCACCGAACAGGGGCCAGAACAGGTCCAGCCAGCGCGAGTCGGGCAAGGACTGGCGGGCGATGACGGGCAGGAAGGTCGCCGTGATGATGTAGCCGATGCCGGCCAGGCCATAGGCCAGGGTGAGCAGGCTCATCTCGCCAGTCCCGGCCCCCGCGGCGGCTGCACTGCTGGCCGCGCCGGCCGAGGGGGTTGCGGCAACGCCGCGCGAGGCATCGAAGGCCCGCCACACCGCGGCGGTGAGCAGTGCGGCCAGCAGGCCGAACGTCAGCCAGCCCGCGGCGGCGGGCGAATTCAGATGCACCAGTGCGGTGGCGGCGAGCCCGCTGGCGACGATGCCCAGGCCCGGCCCGACATAGATCAGAGCGCCGGTGGCCGCAGCGCCGCGGCGCGCCAGCTGCTCCAGGCAGAAGGCCGAGGTGTAGAGGAAGACGACCGCACGGGCCACGCCCGCGCAGAAGCGCAGCATCGCCCACGCTGCAGGCAGCTGCAGCCCCATGCCGAGAGTCAGCAGTGCCGTGGCGACCAGACCGCCGCGCACGAGCAGCGGTCCGTTCACGGCGCCCGACCAGCCAAGGCGGCGCCAGATCCACGGCTGGAACGTGCAGGCGATCGCACCGACGAGGTAGCCCAGGTAGTTGGCGCTGGCCAGCAGGCTCGCCCCGGTCAGCTCGATCGTGCCTTCCGCCAGCATGAGCGGCAGCAACGGCGTGAAGGCGAACCGGCCGATGCCCATGGCCACCCCGAGCGCGACCAGCCCCGCGAGCGCGATCGCGCGAGGCGAGATTCCGGTTCGCGATGTCGGGTTGGCGGTTCCGTTCACCATGGGGCCATCATGCCGCGCGCCGCTTCACGCCTTGCAGCGCGGGGGTCCAGGGCGGCCATCGCCCGATGTCTTCGCATCGCAACCGGGGACACCGTCTCCCAACGGGCTTCCAGCGCAGCCGGTATCCATCGCAGCAGGAACATCGCTCCGGCATCGCCGACAGCAAGGCCCACCGGGAACGGCTCGGTGCCGGTGTCGCTCCCCAGCGGGAGAAGCAGCGCCGCGGCGGCGGGGAACGGCGCCCGCACGGCACCGTCCGCCCCCCCCCCCGCAACAGCAATGGAACGCCAGCAGCCCGAGGTGATGCGACAGGTGCTGCGCGACCCCGCGCCAGAGAACCTGGGGCAGCTCAACGATGGCTGAGGCAGCGATCAGCCCGTCCCGGATCGCGGCGCCCGCGTGGTCTTGGCTGTGGCTTGCTCGACTGCGTCGACCCTTTGCGGCAACCAGGATCCAGTTGACCATCTGCTGGGCAATGAACCCGATCAGTGCACGACGGTCCGGGTTCTCGCGCAGGCCGTGCAACCAAGGCACGGGGGCCAAGCACGCGAGCTGTCAGGCCGCCTTCGGCGTGCCCGGCGATGGCCTCGACGACAGGCTGCGCACCCAGGGCGCGCAGCGTCCCGAGTGCTGCATCGATGGGTCTGACGTGCGCCAGGCAAGGCGGACCGGTGGAGGTGCGCATGACGTAGAGCCGCCATGCCCGAGCACCGCCGCCGGCTCAGCCGACTCGCAGGCTCTTGCGCTCGCGGTGGACGTGCGTTCGCATCGCCCAACGAATGCCGAACGGCGCGGCGCGCCACACCAAAAAAGCCCAGGCCGCGCGCCGCCCGGCACCCGGCCCGCCCCGCAAGCCTCTCAGCCCTGCACCACCGCCTGCGCCGCCGCCAACCGGGCGATCGGCACCCGGAACGGCGAGCAGCTGACGTAGTCGAGCCCGGCGCGGTGGAAGAAGGCCACCGAGGCCGGGTCGCCGCCGTGCTCGCCGCAGACGCCGCACTCGATGCCCGGCCGCGTTGCGCGGCCCTTCTGCACCGCCATCGCCACCAGCAGGCCCACGCCCTTCTGGTCGATGCTGCGGAACGGGTCGTGCTCGTACATGCCCTGGGCCAGGTAGTCGGGCAGGAACTTGCCGGCGTCGTCGCGCGAGAAGCCCATCGTCATCTGCGTCAGGTCGTTGGTGCCGAACGAGAAGAACTCGGCCTGGCCGGCGATGCTGTCGGCCACCAGCGCGCCGCGCGGGGTCTCGATCATCGTGCCCAGCAGGTAGTGCAGCGTCTGGCCGCGCTCGGCGAACACCCGCGCGGCGGTGCGGCGGATCACCGCGGCCTGGGCGTTGAACTCGCGCACCGTGCCGACCAGCGGCACCATGATCTCGGCCTTCACGTCGACACCCTGCTCGCGCATGTTCAGCGCGGCCTCGAACACCGCGCGGGCCTGCATCTCGGTGATCTCGGGGAAGCTGATGCCCAGCCGGCAGCCGCGGTGTCCCATCATCGGGTTGAACTCGTGCAGGTCGTCGACGCGCTGGCGGATCTTGCCCGGCGAGACCTTCATCCGCCGCGCCATCTCGGCCTGGCCGGCTTCGTCGTGCGGCACGAACTCGTGCAGCGGCGGGTCGAGCAGGCGGATCGTCACCGGCAGGCCGCTCATCGCGCGGAACAGGCCCTCGAAATCGCTGCGCTGCATCGGCAGCAGCTTGGACAAGGCCTTGCGCCGGCCGGCCTCGTCGTCGGCCAGGATCATCTCGCGCATCGCGTGGATGCGCTCGCCCTCGAAGAACATGTGCTCGGTGCGGCACAGGCCGATGCCGGTGGCGCCGAAGTGGCGCGCCACCTTGGCGTCCTCGGGCGTGTCGGCATTGGCGCGCACCTCGAGCCGCTTGTAGCGGTCGGCCAGGCTCATCAGCGCGCCGAAGTCGCCGCTCAGCTCGGCGTCCTTGGTCGCGATGCGGCCGGCGAAGACCTCGCCGGTCGAGCCGTTCAAGGACATCCAGTCGCCCTCGGCCCAGGTCTTCTCGCCGATCGTCATCGTGCGCGCCTTCGGGTCGACGTGCACCGCGCCGGCGCCCGACACGCAGCACTTGCCCATGCCGCGCGCCACCACCGCGGCGTGCGAGGTCATGCCGCCGCGCGCGGTCAGGATGCCCTGGGCCACGCTCATGCCGCGCAGGTCCTCGGGCGAGGTCTCCTGGCGCACCAGGATCACCGCCTTGCCCTGGCGCGCCCATTCGTCGGCCTCGTCGGCGTGGAACACGATCTGGCCGGTGGCCGCCCCCGGCGAGGCCGGCAGGCCGCGCGCGATCGGCGTCGCCGCCTTCAGCGCCTGCGGGTCGAAGATCGGGTGCAGCAGGTCGTTGAGCCGGTCCGGCGCGACGCGCAGCAGCGCGGTCTTCTCGTCGATCATGCCCTGGGCCAGCATCTCCATCGCGATGCGCACCATCGCCGCGCCGGTGCGCTTGCCGTTGCGCGTCTGCAGCATCCACAGCTTGCCTTCCTGGATCGTGAACTCCAGGTCCTGCATGTCCTTGAAGTGGTTCTCCAGCGTCGTCTCGGCATGCAGCAGCTGCCGGTAGATGTCAGGCATCAGCTCTTCCAGCGAGGGGTACTGCCGCCGGCGCTCGTCCTCGCCGACCATCGCCAGCTCGGCCCAGCGGCGCGAGCCGACCAGCGACACCTGCTGCGGCGTGCGGATGCCGGCGACCACGTCCTCGCCCTGGGCGTTGACGAGGAACTCGCCGTTGAACAGGTCCTCGCCGGTGCCGGCGTCACGCGTGAACGCCACGCCGGTGGCGCTGTGGTCGCCCAGGTTGCCGAAGACCATCGCCTGCACGTTGACCGCCGTGCCCCAGGACGCGGGGATGTCGTTGAGCTCGCGGTAGACGCGGGCGCGCTCGTTGTTCCAGCTCTCGAACACCGCGATCACCGCGCCCCACAGCTGCTCCCAAGGGTCGGTCGGGAAGTCGCGGCCGATGCGCGCGCGGATCAGCCCCTTGAAGCGCGTCACCAGCTCCTGCAGATCGGCGGTGCCCAGCTCGGTGTCGAGCTGCACGCCGCGCTGCGACTTGACCATGTCGATGATCACCTCGAACGGGTCGTGGTCCTCCTTCGACACCGGCTTCAGCCCCATCACCACGTCGCCGTACATCTGCACGAAGCGGCGGTACGAGTCCCAGGCGAAGCGCGGGTTGCCGGTCTTGCGCGCCAGGCCCTCGACCGCCTCGTCGTTGAGCCCCAGGTTCAGGATCGTGTCCATCATGCCGGGCATCGACGCGCGGGCGCCCGAGCGCACCGACAGCAGCAGCGGGTCGGCCGCGTCGCCGAAGCGCCTGCCCATCTCCTGCTCGACATAGGCAATGCCCTGCAGCACCTCGGCCTCGATCGCCTTCAGCGCGGCGGCCTGGCCCTGCTCGGTGAACAGCGTGCAGGCCTCGGTGCTGATCGTGAAGCCCGAGGGCACGGTAATGCCCAGCCGGCACATCTCGGCCAGGTTGGCGCCCTTGCCGCCGAGCAGGTTCTTCATCGTGGCATCGCCCTCGGTGCGGGTGCTGCCGAACAGGTAGACGTACTTCTTGGATGCAGTCATGGCGCTTGGGTGGGTTGCAGGGCGGATTGCCGACAAGCCGAAGCGTCGGCCAATCGCGACCGCCTCGCCTTGACGGCGATCAATGGCGCGCGTGCACGGCCCGTTAGGCTCGGATGGCAGCGCACCAGCCGGGTGCGCATCGCGAAGAGGTGTGTGACGTGACGACGCAACTGGTGTTCCTGGTGCCGGGCTTCTTCGGTTTCACCTCGGTCGGTTCGGTCAGCTATTTCGAGCGGGTCGAGCAGGCGCTGGGCGAGGCGCTCGGGCGGCGCGGCGTCGCCGCGCGCATCGTGCGCTGCAGCACCCAGCCCACCGCGTCGATCCCGCGGCGGGTCGATGCGCTGCGCCGCCAGGTGCTGCGCCACGGCGGGCTGAAGGCGCAGGCGCTGCACTTCGTCGGCCATTCGACCGGCGGGCTGGACATGCGCATGCTGCTGACGCCGGGGCTGAAGATCGCCGGCGGCGTTTCGGCCGAGCGCATCGCCCGCCTGACCCGCAGCGCGACCTCGGTGGCCACGCCGCACCACGGCACGCCGCTGGCCAACGACTTCCTGACGCTGCAGGGCCAGACCCTGCTGCTGGTGCTGAGCGCGCTGGCCACCTCGGGCCAGGGCCGCGGCACGATCCTGGCCGCGGCCAAGGCGATCGCGCTGGTGGCCCGGCTGGACGACTGGCTGGGCCGCGCCGAGGGCCCGCTCGACCGCATCGCCGAGGGGCTGCTGCGCAAGATCCGCTTCGACCGCAGCGACCCGGTGTGGCAGTACCTGCACGAGATCGAGCAGGACCAGGGCGCGGTGCTGCAGCTGACCCCCGAGGGCATCGACCTGTTCGATGCGTCGGTGGCCGACCGCCCCGGCGTCGCCTACGGCTGCATCGTCACCGGCGTGCCCGAGCCGCGCGAGCAGCTGAACGCGCAGGAGCTGCTGGACCCGGAATACCTGGCGCTGCGCGCGGTGTTCAGGCTGCTGCACGCGCTGACCGGCCGGCCGCACCCGCGCTACCCCTATCCCGAGCCGACCCCGGCGGCCCGGCGCAGGCTCGAAACGGCCTTCGGGTTCGCGCTGACGCCGGCGATCAACGACGGCTTCGTGCCGACGATGAGCCAGCTGCACGGCCGGCTGCTGCACGCGGCGAGCGCCGACCACCTCGACATCGTCGGCCACTACAGCCTGGCCGGCGGCCGCACCGCCGACTGGCTGCCCTCGGGCGCGGGCTTCACGCCCGAGGGCTTCGCGGCGGCCTGGGACGCGGTCGCGGCGGCGATCGAGCGGGGCAGCCGCGGCTCGCGGGCCGCAGCGTGATCGATCACGGATCCGCTGCGGCGTCGCAGCGGCGGGCCGCGCGCCCGCTCAATCCGCGCGGACGAAATGACGTGATCGCAACAGCACGGCGGCGTCGGTCTCGGCCACGTACGACGTCGGCTGCGCCGCATCGAAGGTGTACAGCTGGCCGGTACCGACCCCGCGCACCACCACGGGCGACGTCGCCTGGTAGCGCACCAGCACCCGGCGCTGCGACGCATCGGCCGCCTGCCGCGGCGTGCTGCTCAGGCCTGGCTGGGCGGCCTGGCGCAGCGCGGCCCGCCCTTGTCCACAACAAGCCATCAGGGTCTCCTCATCGCAGCGCGTCGCCTGCCGGAGCGGGCCGCTCGAACAGCCGCTCGATCAGGCAGGTGGCGCCCGACAACGCCAGCACGGCCAGGCCCCACCCGGGCAGGTCGTCGGCGAGCAGCGGTGCCAGCGGCATCGCCACCCACACCGACATGCAGTAGGGGCAGTCCATCCACCGGCCCAGCGCACCGTTGCCCAGGCGCTGTCGCAAGCCGAGCACCAGGTCGAACGGCCCGTCCTCGGCGGCCAGCAGGTGCGTCACGCGCCAGCATGCCAGCGTGGCCAGCACCAGTCGCGGCCAGAAACCCAGCTCGGCCAGTGTCATCGCTGCGCCCCGGCGCGCGTCACACCGGCTCCGGTCCGTTGATGATCTTGATCGGGAACAGCACCCAGCCCGACCAATGCACCGTGTTCTCGTCGACCACGGTCTTGTCCCAGGCCTCGAGGATGACGTTGTAGACGCAGGCCTCGCCGGGGCCGAGCAACTGGTCGCCCGGCAACCCCATCGGGTTGCTCGCCGCATCCAGCACCTGCAGGTTCCAGGGCGTCAGCGTGCCGGTGGCCAGTGACTCGGCCGGCAGCACTGCGGCGCGCGGCGGCACGGTGTTGCTCGAGTTGATCAACGGCACCTGCGGCGACAGCGCCCCCTGCTTGGCGAAGCGCACCTCGTAACGGTCGAAGTTGTTGCTGGTGGGTGCGCTGAGGTCGTTGCGGTCGATGTACTGATCCCAGGCATGGCCGCGTATGTCGACGGTCTTGAAGACCCCCTCGGGCGTCTGCGTGTACAGGTCGGAGCAAGGCGCCTGGTTGCCGATGCCGACGATCGCGGCCTTGATTGGCTCGTTGTCGATCCAGGCCCGCTGCAGGTCGTAGTAGGTGTTGCCGCCCGTGTCGACGACCTGCAGCAGGAAGCTGAACTTGCCGCTGCCGCCCTGCTGGTTGGGCGGGTCCTGCTTGGGCAGCGAATTGCTGTCGAGCGCGTTGGGCACCAGCGAAGGCACGCGCCAGCAGCTGCAGACATTCACCGCGTCGACATGTACGCAGATGCACTCCGAGCGCGCGCCCCAGGCGTTGGTCAGCACGCTGGGCATCGGGTCGCCGTCGAGCACGTTGTAGCTGCGCACCTGGTCGGCGGTGTAGTTGATGTCGGGCCCCACCGGCTGCGCCACCGTCATCGGGTGGTACTCGATGTGCGTCACCAGGCGCCAGTCGCCGCCGGGGACGACGGCGGTGAATGGCGCAGGCTGCGGGAAGGCGAAGGCCGGGTCGGGAATGGCCCAGATGGTGTACTCGCGGATCTTCTCGCCGACACAGCCGTAGACATTGGCGGCGCCGCGGACATGCAGCCGCCCGCCTTCGGTGGCCAGCGGGGCCAGCGCACTGTCGCTGCTGCGCAGCGGCTCGGCCGGGTCGGTGAAATCCACCGCCCAGGGCGTGCTGACGCGCTTGATGTAGACCTCGTTGACCGACAGCGAGAAGCTGGTCGTGCAAGGCGGCTGCAACTCGCTGTTGTCGGTGGCGAAGACGCGCAGCGTGACGGTGAACGTGGTGGAGGTCAGCAGCTCGACGCCGGCATCGACCGCGCACTTGCGGGTGTCGACCCAGCCCAGCGTGCCCGCCGAGACGGCGAAGTTGCCCTGGCCGGCGGCCGGATCCGGCAGGGCCAGGTTGTTGGGATAGACCACTACGCCGGTCATCAGGCCGCCGCCGGGGCTGCGCACCTCGATCACATAGCGGCTGAAGTTGCTGCCCTCGGCGTCGCCGAGCACCGGTTCGAGCACGCGGCCGGGCAGGATGCCGGTGTCGCCACGCACGCAACCCGACGGCGCCGTCAGCGCACAGTGCAGCGGGCGCAGGCAACGGCGCAGGCACCAGCGGTACCAGCGCAGACAGCGGAAGACGTCGCGCAGGTTGCGCGCCCGTGCCAGGCAACAGCCGAAGCGGATGGCGCAAAGGCACCAGCAGCGGCAGAACCAGAACAGCGGGTCCTGCCGGTGCTTGGCGATCAGTTCGCGCCCGAACAGCGCGGTGGCGGTGTCGGTGTTGAGCAGGCGCTCGAGGATCTGCGCCGCCGCATCGTTGCCCTCCTCGCAATCGATGTCGCCGCTGAACACCCGCTCGGGCACGCCCTGTGCGAATTCGACGCTCGCCAACTGGTCGTCCAGGAAAGGTCGGTAGGCAGTGGCCAGCGCCTTGACCAGGGCCGCGAAGTCGGCGCGTTCGCCGGTGGTCGGCGGGTTGGCCACCGGCGCACCCAGCACCTCGCGCACGCAGCGCCAGTAGCGGTAGAGGTAGTAACTGGAACCCTGGAACGTGCGCGGTCCGCGGCACATCAGCCAGCCGAAGACGATGCAGCAGCGCAGGTGCAGCAGGCACCAGCGCCAGCGCTCGACCGGGCCCAGCTGCTCCCGCAGCGCCGCGGGCAACAGGCGAACGACGACCTCCTCGCTGCTGAAGCGCTCGAACAGCGCCTGGGCCTGCGCGAACTCGTCGTCGCAGCTCGGCGGATGGTCGAGCGCTTCCTTGATGAGGGCTTCGGCGGACTCGGTGCGCTTCAGGTCGGCCAAGAGCGTCGGCTTGTAGGCGGCCATCAGCTCGCCGAGCACGTATCGGAAGTCGTCGTCGATCGGCTCGCCGGTGTCGTCCGGCAGCACGCTCACGGAGGCCCGGGCCCGCACGACTTCGGGACGCAGGGCATGCTCGGGGGGACGCTTCGACGTGGCCATGGCTGTCGCTCCTTGATCGATGGACGAAACGACCCACCGCCCGCACCGATGGGTCGTGCTGATAGGCCGTTAGGCGATGGTCAGCGTAGACCGCATCGGGGTGCCCCGATACCCCTAGGTGCAGCAGTCAGGGGACCTAGGCTTAGGGGCGGCGAGGCGAATTCGACCCGGATCTCGATCACCGGATGCGCGCGAGCCGCCGGCGCGAGCCATCGCGCCGGTCTGCCCTTTCTGGAGCCGCGACAAGCCTTGCGGCCGACCCGGGCTCAGGCTGACGGTGCTGCGCCGGTCTCGGGGCCGGGCCGCTGCAGGCAGATCGTGACCAGCGCCGAGGCGTCGGCCAGCGCCAGCAGCGCGTGCTCGACGCCGGCGCCCAGGTGCACCAGCTGGCCGCTCGCCAGGCGGTGCGCCAGGCCAGGCGTCGACAGCTCGATCTCGCCTTCCAGGCACAGCACGGTGATCTCGCCGGGCGCGCTGTGCCAGCGCAGCGACTTGCCGGCGGCCAGCACGATGCGCACCAGCTCGAGCTGGCGGCCCTTGATCAAGGCCGTGGTGCGGCGCTCGGGCAGCGCGGCGCCGAAAGCCTGCAGGTCGATGACTTCACCGGAAGCGGCGTGGCTCAGGGCCATGGTGATTCTCCTGGGACTGGCGGCAATTGTGCGCCGGAAGGCGGCGCTGCCGGTGCCGCCTTCCGCAGGGTCGGGCGCTGCTCCTTGCGCCCGCACTGGTGTCGCCACCTTTGCCGTGGATCGTGCTCGTCGCAACGTCGGTAGCGACCTGGAAATCGCATGCGCCGCTGCGCGAGCCGGGTGCGCGCTGGCGCGCAGAGATTGCATCTCGCTCATGTTGTGGATCCTCTCGTCTGCGCTGCCGGACAAGCGCGCCTCTCGACGCTAGAGTGTCGAGAACGCGTCATCGTGGAGGCCCGGCATGACAACGCCATCGCGTTCCGCCGTCTACTTCATCGCTCTCGAGGAACTCATCGTCCGCAGTGCCGAGAAGGAAGTGTTTCGAAGGCGCGCCTACTCCGGCGGAGCCCGAACGACCCCCGGCAATCGGACCGGCAAGAACGCCCCCGAGAAGCTCGCTGTTGCGTACAGCAAAGGCAGCCACCACGACCGGTCCATCCTCAGCTTCAATCCGGACCGGGCGACGATCGATCCCGACTACAAGGGCAAGGGAACTGCCCGCCAGGCGGGTGGCCCGATTCCGCCGGGACGATGGACGATCACGGACTACGATCCGTCGAGGAAGTCGAAGGGTGCCTTGACACTCATGCCCGATGCATCGGTGCGTGCCCTCCACGGCTCACGGGATTTCGATGGCTATCCGTTCTTGATTCACGCCACCGGAAAGTGGGGGTCATGGGGTTGCATCACACTCCAGAGCAGTGACCTCATCCGACTCTTCGAGGCGCTCGGATGCACCGTTGGAACGGCCAGCAAAGGACTGAACATACCGCTGAGCGTGTACTTTCATCCGGCTGCAGACGGCTTCGCCGAGTATCTCGATCGTCTTGCCACCAGCGCCTAGGGTTGCGGTGTCGGTCGAGCCCGGGCATTTGCGCAGGTCCTCGAGCAGGAGCAGAGCGTCGATGAAGGAAGCGGCGGCAAGACAGCCGGCGTCGCCAACAGGCCATGCGCTGCCGCCGGTAGCACCGCCCATGGCAGCGTCCAGCCGGCGTCAGGGCCCCGCCGGCACCCCGCTGCCGTCGAGCAGCCCCGACAGCTCGTCGGGTTCATGCGGCCGGTACGGCCCGGTGCCGGCGTTGTCGGCCTGCGAGGCCGGCACGAAGCCGCCGCGCAGGATGTCGAAGACATGCACCTCGCCATCCTCGATCACGTAGTGCCAGCCATGCAGGCTGAGCCGGCGCGCTTCGACCAGCGGGCGCACCATCGGGTAGTCCATCAGCCGTTCGAGCTGCAGCACCACCGCGCGCTGCTCGGTGCGGCGCAGCACCTCGGGGCCGGGCTCGGCGACCGGCAGCACCGCCTCGCGGCCCAGTTCGAGCCACTGGCGCAGGTTCAGCGCGGCCGCCGGCACCTCGCCGTACAGCGCCCGGATGCCGCCGCAGTGGCTGTGGCCGCAGACAACGATGCGCGAGACCTGCAGGTTCAGCACCGCGAACTCGATCGCCGCGGCGGTGCCGTGAAAGCCCGCCGAGCCGTCGTAGGGCGGCACGAAGGCGCCGACGTTGCGCACCAGGAACAGCTCGCCCGGCCCGGTGCCGGTCAGCAGGTAGGGCACCAGCCGCGAATCGCTGCAGCCGATGAACAGCGTGGTCGGGTGCTGGCCGTCGTCGACCAGCATCCGGAAATGGCTGCGCCGCAGCGGGAAATCGTCGCGCTGGAAGCGGCGCAGGCGGTCCAGCAATTCGTCGGGCATGGCTGCCTTCGAGCAGTGGCTACTGCACCAGCGGCGTCTCGGCCGCGTCCAGGTCGACGCCCTGCAGCCGGGCTGCGCCGGCCAGCAGCTGCAGGTACTGGCGCAGCGCGGTGGCAAAGCTCTGCTGGCGCAGGGCCTGGGCCACCGCCGACCGCACCGCCTCGAACGGCGGCTGCACGCCGGCCTCGCGCGCCAGCACTTCGACCACGTGCAGCCCGAAGCGGCTGTGCACCAGCCGCGGCAGCACGCCGATCTCGGCATGGCCGAACAGCTCGCGGCCGAACTCGGGCGCGCAGTCGGCCGCGCCCAGCCAGCCCAGCTCGCCGCCCTCGGCGCCGCTGGGGCAGTTCGAGGTGCTGGCCGCCACTTCGGCGAAGCGCCCCGCGGCCTCGCCCGGCGCCGCGCAGCGCAGGTCGAGCAGGCAGGCCTCGGCACGCTGGCGCAGCGCGTTGACGTCGACCCCGGGCATCACGGCGAAGAGCACATGGCGCACCCGCGCACGCTCGCCGACCGCATAGCGCGCAGCGTTGGCGGCGTGATGACGACGGCAGGCCTCGTCCGACGGCTCGGGAACGGCCAGCGCCTGGTCGAGCAGGGTCTCGATCGCCCCGGCGGCAGCCTCGCTGATCGCGCCGGCCAGCGGCGCCGGGTCGTCGGCCGCCAGCAGCCCGGCGCCGATCGCCGCCTGGCGCAGCAGTTCGGTGCAGGCGCGCTGGCGCAGTTCCTCCGCGTCCAGCCGTTCGTCGGGGTGGGCCAGCAACACGCCGTTGACGGCGGCCAGGGTGTCCAGATCGGTCATCGTGTCCTCCCGCATCACGAGGCGCGGCGCGCCTGGTTCTGACCGGCCGGCACGTTCAGCCGGCGCGAGCGCACCACCTGGTAGGGCCGGAACAGGTAGGCCACCGACGCGAAGCCGCTCCACACATGCACCAGGCGGCTGAACGGGAACAGCAGGAAGATCGTCATGCCCAGCACCATGTGGGCCTGGAAGTGCCAGTCGGTGCCGACCACCAGGCTGGCGTCGGGCCGGAAGGTGGCGATGCCTTGCAGGTAGCTGGCGAGCTGGAGCATGGTCTTCGGGTCGGATGCATGCTGCAGCGACGCCGGCAGCGTCGACAGCCCGATCACCAACTGCACCCACAGGATGACCAGGATCGCCAGGTCGGTGCGGTGGCTGGTCAGGCGGATGCGCGGGTCGAAGATGCGCCGGTGCAGCAGCAGCGTCAGGCCGATGAAGCAGATCAGCCCGGCGATACCGCCGGCCACCACCGCCAGCAGCTGCTTCTGCGGCGCGGTCATCAGCAGCTCGTAGACCGAATGCGGTGTCAGCTGGCCGAACAGGTGGCCCAGGAACAGGAACAGGATGCCGGCGTGGAACATGTTGCTGCCCCAGCGCAGCTGGCCGCTGCGCAGCAGCTGCGACGAGTCGCTCTTCCAGGTGTACTGGTCGCGGTCGAAGCGGGCCAGGCTGCCCATCAGGAAGATCGCCAGGCAGATGTAGGGGTAGACGTTGAACAGAAAGTTGTGCACGACGGTGATCATGTGCGGACTCCCGGTTGAAGGGCGGCGGCGCCGGACGGCGCCCGCCTGGTGATCTGGATCGGTTGCGGCTGGCCCGGCCGGGCCTGGCCCTGGGTCGAGCAGCCGTCGAAGGCCAGCGGCTCCTCCCAGCTCTCGTCGAGCGCGGGCTCGTCGGCGATCTTCACGGCCTGGGCACGCTCGCCGGCGAGCTCGAGCACCGCCGCCAGCACGCTGGCATAGGGGCTCTGGCGCCGCAGCAGCGCGCTGAAGATCTGCTGCAGGATGTGCGCGATCTCGCGCAGGAACTCGCGCGCCTGCGCCGGCGGCTGGGTCGAGGCGTACTCCAGCAGCACCGTCAGGTGGTCGGGCAGCTCGCCCGGCGCCAGGTAGAGGCCGGCCTGCTCGTAGGTCTTCACGAGGTCGACCATCGCCGGGCCACGGTCGCGGCTGTCGCCGTGCACATGCTCGAACAGGTGCAGCGCGGTGCCGCGGCCACGGTCGAAGGTCTCGACGTAGTCGGCCTCGGTGTCCATCGTCCGCGCGCCGGCCAGGCGCTGCATCAGCGCGTCCAGCTCGGCCAGGCGGGCCGGGCCCAGCGCGCGCTCGAGCCGCAGCGCGGCCCGCATCTCGCCCAGGTGCTCGCGCAGCGAGGCGTCGGGGTAGCTCAGCAGGTGCGCCAGCACCCGCAGCGTGAGGGTGGCGGGCTTGCTCATACGCTGGCCTTGATCGGGATGGTGCGCTTCTTCTCGCTGCCGAACAGGCTGGTCTCGGAGACGCCCTCGCTGCAGCCGTTGCCGAAGCTGAAGCCGCAGCCGCCGCGCACGTTGAAGGCGTTCTCGGCGTACTCGCGGTGGGTGGTCGGGATCACGAAGCGGTCTTCGTAGTTGGCGATCGCCATCACCTGGTACATCTCCTCGAC
>JAEUOY010000071.1 GCA_016790515.1 Burkholderiaceae bacterium
CGCCGCGCCGGCCGGCATCGCCCGCGCCGACGTGCTGGCGGTCGGCGCCGAACTGGCCGAGGGCACTGCCGGCCGCGGCCTGCAGCGGCTCGAACAGGCCAGCCCGCGGCCGGTGACGCGCACCGCGCTGATCAACCTGGCCAGCAACGACGGCTGGCGCAGGCTCGACGCCGCGGCGCTCGATGCGACGCCGGCGGTGCTGCCGCAACTGGCCACCCGGCTGCGCCGTGGCGCGGCGGCCGAGCGCGCGGTCGAGCCGCTGCCGGCGGCCGCGAAGCGGGCGCGGGCCCGTGCCCAGGGCCTGGCCCGGCAGGCCGCGGTGGCGCCCGAGGCGGCGCCCGCAGCACCGGCGACGACGACGAATGAACGGGTCCCGGCTGCGAAGCGGGTGCGTGCCGCCAAGTCGGCCATCAAACCGGCCGCCAAGAAGCCGGCCGCCGGCAAGCCCTCGTCATGACCGGCCGGCCCGGCGCGCCGTTCCCCAGCCTGCGTGGAGGTCCTCCGTGAGCATCCGCCCCATCCGCAACCCGCTGGCCGGTGAGCGCGTCATCGGCCTGTCGCCGGCCAGCGCCGACGAGGCCACCACCGTCTGGCGGCGGCGGCCGAACCTGTTCCCCGGCCGCGCGCTGACCGCTGCCGCCCTGGTGCAGCGCCAGGCCTGGGGCCAGGGCCACCTGGCGCTGCGCGGGCAGGACTGGGTCGCCGGCGTCGTCGACGGCCTGGGTGTCGACTTCGCGATCGCCGACGACGACAGCACCGGCCCGGCGGCGGTACAGCTGCGCATCGCCGCCGGCCGCGCTCTGGCGGTCAGCGGCGAGGACCTGGTGCTGACCCGGCCGCTCGAATGCCGGCTGGCCGACGTGCCGGTGGTCGCGCCGCCGGGCTTCTTCATCGACGGCAGCGGCGTCGAGGACGGCGACGAGACCGCGCCGCCGTCGCTGCGCGAGCGCAGCATCGGCCCCGCGCTGGGCGCGCTCGAAGCTGCCGCCGCGGCCGCGCTGCCCGACCTCGGGCTGCTGCTGCTGCAGCCGGTGAGCGTCGACGTTGCCGAGCTCGATGCGCTGGACCCGTGCGAGCGCAGCGCCTGCGACGAGGGCACGATCACCGACGCCGCGGCGTTCGAGGACTGGCGCATCGGCGATGCGGTGCGGCTGCTGTGGTACGTCTGGCCCGGCGAGTGGCGCGGCCGGCCGGCGGTGCCGGCGCTGCAGATGCGCAATGCCCGCGCCTGGCAGGTGTTCGAGGCCGAGGCGGCGCTGGGCGAGGGCGAGACCCTGCCCTGGGAGCCCTGGGGCCTGCCGCTGGCGCTGGTGGCGCTCGACGCGGCGCGCCAGCCGCTGTGGCTGGACCGCGCCGGCGTCGCCCGCCAGGGCGGCCGCGGCCGCGAAGGCCGGCTGCAGCGCGCCGGCGCCGGCCGCTTCACGACCCAGCCGCGCCTGCCCTCGCTGTGGGAGGCGCCGTTCGAGCAGCTGGCCGAGCAGATCGCCAGCGCCGGCGAGCCGGCGCCGCCGGCCGGTGAGCTGGCCGACGCCTTCGGCCGCCGCCTGCCGCCGGTGGGGCTGCTGCCGAAGGATGCCTTCGACGCCGCGACCCGGCGCAGCGAGTTCTTCCCGCCCGGCTTCGATCTCGACGCCGCGCCGGTGCCGGTCGAGCAGCTCGACCTCGCGGTGCGCGCCAGCGCCGGCCTCGCGCCGCTGCGGCTGGACGCCGCCGAGAGCGTGCGCCTGCTGGTGCCGGTGCCGCTGCAGAGCTGGGAGCCGCGGCTGTTGCAGACCGAACTGGTCGACCCGCTCTTTCCGGCGACGCTGCAGCGCTACCTGCTCGACCGCGCGCGGGCGCTGGGCATGCGCCAGGGCCTGCGCTGGCGCGGCGCGATGCTGACGCATGCGTTGAGCGGCCAGACGCCGGCCGTGCCGCCGTTCAAGGACGATGCGCAGGCGCTGGAGCGCGAATCGCTGTCGCCCTGGGGGCCACCGCCGCCCGGCGGCGGCCACCGCAGCGCGCTGCTCGGCGGGCTGCACGAGCACTACTTCGACGGCGCGACGACGCCGTTCGCGGTGGCCGCCGGCGAATCGCTGTTCGCCTGGGTCTGCCTCGACCCCGAGCACCCGCCGGCCACGCTGATGCTGCAATGGCACCGCTACGGCGGCGGCTGGGAGCAGCGCGCCTTCTGGGGTGCCGACCTGATCCCGCTGGGCAGCCCCGCCGGCAGCGCCGCGCATTACCGCGCCGGCGACCTGCCCACCGCCGGCGCCTGGGTGATGCTGTCGGTGCCGGCCGCCGTGCTGGGGCTCGAGGGCGCGGCGGTCGACGGCATGGCCTTCACGCTGCACGACGGCCGCGCCGCCTACGGCCTGGCCGGGGCGCGCAACGGCGGCACCTGGCGCAAGTGGTTCTGCAACTACCTGCCGGCCGGCGCCCGCGTGCAGGGCAACGAGGCCTGGGAACTGCTGACCGCCAACGACCTGTGGGTGCCGTTCGAGCCGCAGGACGGCGTGGTGCCCAGCCTGCCCGAGCTGCAGACCAGCACCGGCGGCGACCCCTTCGGCGGCGAGGCGGCGGCGGCAGCGCTGGCGGTGCCCGGCGGCGGCTTCAACATCCTGTACCCGCCGGCGGTCGGCTGGCGCGGCCATGTGCTGAACTACAGCCTGCTCGGCAACGCGGCGCCCAGCGTCGCGCGCGGCGGCCCCGAGACGCTGGCCGTCTGGGTCTATCTCGACGAACTGGCGCCGCCACGATCGCTGTGGATGGCCGTCGTCGTGTTCGGGCTCAACAACGAGGGCGGCCTCGCCGGCAGCCAGTTCACGATCTCGTACTGGGGCGAGAACCGGCTGCCCGAGCTGGCGGTCGCGTCGCCGGGCTTCAGGTCGCTGGAGCCGCAGACCCGGCGCGCCGGCGCGCTGCCGCCGGCCGGCGTCTGGACGCTGCTGCAGCTGCCGCTGCCCGACGGCGCCAGCCTGCCCGCCAGCGCGACCCGGATGCGGCTGATGACGCTGCTGCCGATGGCCTTCGGCGGCAACCTGGCCTTCAGCGACGTGCAGATCACCACGCCCGGCGCCAACGGCGCGGCGCCGACGGTGCAGCGGATCTGGCCGCTGAGCGTCAACGCGGCCGGCGAGCCGCAGCCGCCGCACCTGCCCTACCTGAACGCGAAGCTGACGCTGCAGAACAACCTGGGCGTGCTGACCCCGACGCCGTCGTCGCGCATCGGCACCGTGCGGGTCTACCGCGACCTGGTCGCCGACCCGCTGCTGCAGAAGCTGTCGGCGCACGAGCAGAGCCAGCTGTTGCTGCGCGGCCTGCAGGGCTTTGCCGACTACCTGCGCCGGCGCATCGACCGTGCCGACGACATCACCGACTTCGGCTTCGCCCACATGCAGGTCGACCTGCACCGGCTGCGCCAGATGATGATGAGCACCACCGACGCGGCGCGGCTGGCGGTGTCGCCGGCGCTGGCGGCGATCGCCAAGGGCGACAGCGCGCTGGTGGTGCAGGGCCAGATCAAGGACTACCTGGCCACCGTGCGCGCCGGCGCGCAGCAGGCGGTGGCCGCGCCGGCCCCGGCCGGCGTCGGTGACACCGCCGGGGCCTTCGGCGCCTTCGCGGCGGGTGCGGCGGCGGGCGCGGCGGCGAGCGCCGGCAGCAGCGCGGTCAAGAGCGTGGTCGGCACCCAGGCCAGGCTGATCACGCCGCCGCGCGCGGCGAAGGCCATCGTCTACGCCGCCCCGGTGCTGGGCCTGTCCGAGCTGCGCACCGCGGCGATCGCCGACCGGCTGCGCTCGCCACCGTCGACCGAGGCGCGCGACTATGCGCTGTCCAACCGCCACCGCACGGTGCAGTCGCTGCTGCAGCTGCTGGAGGACTTCCTGGCCGAGGACTCGGGCGCGGTGCCGGCGCTGCTCGAGGGCTTCGAGATCCGCGGCCTCAGCGGCGACCCCTTCGTTGCCGGCACCGACAACGGCCTGCGCGCGCTGACCGAGTTCCGCGGCAACGCCGCGCTGCTGGCGCAGCTGCTGCTGCCGCCGGCGACCAACAACGGCACCGTCGACGAGGCGGTGCTGTTCACCCAGACGGTCAGCCTGTCCGACAGCACGGTGGCGGTGCTGCGCGCGCTCGAAGGCCGGCTGACGGTCTACCGCGACGTGCTCGAGCGCTGCGACAGCGCGCTGGCGCAGCTGCGCGACGACATCGCCACCAACCTCGAGCGCGTCGCCTCGGTCGAGGACGCGCTGGCCGAGGCCCGCCACGACGTCAGCGTCGCGCGCGCGCTGCTGGCCGAGGAGCAGGACCGCGTCGCCGCGATCAACCAGCGGCGCAGCCAGGTGCTCGCCGAGGAGGTCAAGTTCATCGCCTACGTGCGCCCGCGCGAGGCCGACAGCCTGCGCGCCACGCCGACCCATGCGGTCGACCCCGGCCTGCTCGAAGCCCCGGTGCCGGCCTGCCTGCGCGAGCACCCCGAGGTGCCCGAGGAGCTGCAGGACATCCTGCAGGTGATCGGCGAGGCGCCGGCGCCCTGGTTCGTCAGGCTGCCCACGCTGCTCGGCCGGCTCGACAAGTCCGACCACCTGGTGCGGCTGGTGCAGGGCGCGCAGCGGCGCGCCGCGGGCGGCCTGGCCTTGCCGGCGGTGAAGGCCACGCTGGCCGCCGGCGCGGCCGGCAGCAAGCTGGGCATCAGCCTGGCGCGCATCGCCGACCGCCAGGTCGCGGCGCTGGCGCCGCGGCTGGCAGCGGTGCAGGCGGTCGACCTGACGCGGCTGGCCAGCGCCAGCTGGCAGGGCATCCGCCAGCAGGTCGAGCAGGTGGTCAGCTTCGCCGACCTGGCCGAAGGCGGCCACGGCCGGGCCGACGTGGCGCGCGCCGCGGCGACCGAGCTCGACCAGATCCGCAGCATCGTGACCTGCCTGCACGCCGAGTTCTCGGCGGTGCCGCCGGCGCTGCGCCTGCTGTGGGCCGACACCTTGTCGGAGTTCGACGAGGCGCCGAACCTGCGCAACCTGGCCAGCCTGCCGCGCTTTGCCGAGCTGGCCTACGTCGACCGGCGCCAGATGCAGGGCTATGTCGACTGGCTGTTCGACCAGATCGAGCCGGGCCAGCCGCAGGCGGTGGCGCTGCTCGACGACGTCGTGCGCATGACCCTGCTGCTGGCCAGCCACGCGCCGATCGACCGCATCGTCGGCGGCCGGCTGGCCAAGCCGGTGACCGGCGTCAGCACCGGCATCCGGCTGCCGCTGGCGGTGCTCGACTCGGCCCAGCTGCGCGTCGGCATGCAGGCGCTGATGTACCGCAACGACACGCTGGTGGCGCGCGCGGTGGTCGAGGACCTGGGCCACGGCGAGGTCTCGGCGCGCGTGGTGCACACCCGGGCCGAGCGGGTCGACCTGGGCGACGACGTGCGGGTGCACTTCGATCACGCGCCGCTGGTCAGCCTGCAGGCGGCCGCGGCCAGGCGCACGCTGTTCAGGCGCTAGGAGGCGGGGTGAGCGGCACGCAGCGCACCGTGCGCCACCTGCACCTGACGGCGACCAGCCGGGCGCAGGTGCGCTCGCTGCTGCCGCGGCTGGAAGACGCGCTGCGCTGCGCCAGCCTGCCCGACGACGGCGCCCGGCTGCTGGTGCTGAGGCGGCTCGCGCTGGGCCGCCTGCGCCACGACATCGACAGCAGCGCGCTGGCGCGGCTGATCGAACGGCGGGTGGCCGAGGCCGAGGGCTTCTGGGTCGACGCCGAGGCGCCGGCCGCGGCGGCGGCCGACGGCGTGGTGTTCGCCAGCGCGCTGGACGCGCGCATCGCACTGTCGCTGCGGCTGTTGCGCGGCCAGCCGGCGCCCGAGTGGTACTGGCCGCTGGCGGTGCCCGAAGCGGCTGTCGCGCTGACGCCGGCCGATCGGGTGCGCAGGATCGCGCGCGCGGTGGCGTCGTCGGCCGAGGCGCGCGCCGCGCTGCCGGCCTGGGCGGCGGCGCTGGTGCGGGGCGGGGCCGGTCCCCGGCTGGCCGCGGCGATCGCGCCGGCCGAGGGCGACGCCTTGCTGCGGGCCGCGGGTCTGGCCGCGCGGCCCGGGGCCGGCGCCGCCGAACCGGCGCGACCGGGGCTGGGCGCCGCGGCGCCGGCGCCTGCAGATTGGCCGGTCGAACCGCGTTCAGCGGTCGCCGCGCTGCCGGTCTGGCTGCAATCACTGCTGCCCGAGGCTGCGGCGCCGGACAGCCAGCCGCTGGCCGCTGCGGGGGCGGAAAGGCCGGCGCGGCCGGTGCGCCAGGCAGCCGCTGCGGCATTGCCGGCGCGGTCGGCGGCGGACGAGGTCTCGCTGCCGACTGCCGACCCGCTCTCGCTGCCGGCCGACGCCGGCCCGGCTGCCGCCGCGGCGCCAGCTGCGCCCGGACAGCCGCCGACGCTGCCGGCGCGCGACGGCCGGAGCGCGCGGCCGGTCGGCGAGGCCGCGGCGATGCTGCCGCCGGCCGCCGCCGGCCATCGGTCCGACGCCCCGGCCGCGCCGGCGCGACCGCTGTCGGACCTGCCGGCTGGTCCCGCCGTCGTCGCAGGGACTGCCGATCGCGCCGGCGTCGCCGCACCCGCAGCCGAGTGGCACGCCGTCGCGCGCTGGGCCGAAGCCGGGGCCGCCACGGCCGCCGGCGGCCTGCTGTTCCTGCTGCCGCTGCTGGCCCGGCTGGGGCTGCCGGGCTGGCGCGCGCCGCAGGGCGACTCGCCGGCCTTCACCGCCGCGGTGCTGCACGCGGCGCTGCGCCGGCTCGGCAGCACGGACGACGACCCGGCCTGGGCACTGGTGCAAGCCGGCGCGCCGGCCGTCGTGCTGCCCCGCGGCAGCGCCGCGTCACCGGCGGTCTGGTCCGACGCCAGGCTGGCGCCGCGGGGTGCGCCGCCGGGCGCGATGGCGCAACGGCTGATCGACGCGCCCGATGCCCGGGCCCAGGCCACGCTGTGGCTGGACGCCTGCCGCCGCTGGCTGCGGCGCGTCGGCGGCATCGGCCTGGCCAGCCTGGTGCTGCGCCCCGGCCGGCTGGCGCTGACCGCCACCCACGCCGACGTCTTCTTCGAGCTGGCGCAGACCGACCTGCGCGTGCGCCGGCTCGGGCTCGACATCGATCCGCTCTGGCTGCCCTGGTTCGGCCGCGTCGTCGCCTTCCACTACCGGCCCATGCCGCGATGAACGCGCCCGAGTCGCTGCTGTCCGAGGCCGCGCGAGTCGACGACCCGGCCGGTGCGCCGCCGTTGTGGCGGATCGCGCTGGCCGCGCTGGTGGCGACACTGCCGCGCGATGCCGACGGTGTCGAGGCCGACTGGTTGCGCGGCCTGGCCGACGAGCCTGCGCACCGGCTGCTGCATCGCTGGCTGCTGCAGGCCCCGGCGACCGATGCCGGTCTGCGGTCGATCGCGCAGGCGCTGAACCTCGATCTCTGTGAAACGGTGGCCACCGCGTTGGCGCTGGCGATCGAGTTCGATCCGATGGTCGGCCGCGCGCTGGCCTGGCTGCAGGCGCCGGTGGGCGGCGCGCGGCCGACCTTGGGGCTGCTGGCCCGCCTGTGCCCGCTGCTGGGTTGGGGGGGCGGTGGCGGGGCCTCGGGCGCGACACCGGCGCGCGTTGTCGCCGCGTTGTGCGACGGCCCGGCCCGGGCCTGTGGCCTGTGGCAGCTCGACGGCGAGTCGCGACCGCTGACCGAGCAGGCCTTGCAGTTGCCATTGCCGCTGGCACTGGCTCTGCAGGTGCCGCTGCCAGCGCCGTCGGCAGAGCGGGTCGGTGAGCGGGCAGCCGCGCCTTGGCCCGGACTGCGCTGGCTGGACGCTCCGGCGCCCTGGCCGCCCTCGCTCCAGCAGGCGCTGCGGGCCCAGGCCGCGGCGTTGGGCGCAGCCGGTCCCGGCGCGGTGCTGGTCCTGCGCAGCGGTCACCCGCAAGAGGCCCGCGACGCCGCCGCGGCCCTGGCTGGCGCGCTGGGCTGGCGGGCGATCGGTCTCGACGGCACGCCGCCGGTCGGCCTCGGCCCCTGGCTGACATTGCAGCGCACCTTGCCGGTGCTGCTGGCCGAGGGCGCACCCGGCGAGTCGCTGCGGCTGCCGCTGCTGCCTGGCTGGCGCGGGCCGCTGCTGGTCGCCGCCGGCCTCGACGGCCAGGTGCAGGCCGATGTCGGGCCGGCCGCCGAATGGACCGTGCCGCTGCCGCTGGCGGCCGAGCGTGCGGCGCTGTGGTCGACCCGCCTGTCACCCGAACTGGCGCAGTGCGTCGGCCGGCGCCACCGTCACAGCGTCCGGCAGATCCAGCAGATCGGCCGCGCGGCGCACCACTTCGCCCGGCTCGAGGCGGGAGCACCGGACCTGTCGGCGACCACGGCCAGCCTGCTGACCGAGGACCAGATCCGTCACGCCACGCGTCAGGGCTCCCCCGGCGGCCTGGGCGCGCTGGCGCAGTGGCTGCCTGACGCGGTGCCCGACGAAGCGCTGGTCGTGACACCGGCGCTGCGTGCGGCGCTCGACGCCTTGCGCGAACGCTGCGAACGGCGCGAGGGTCTGGCCGACGCCCTGGGCCCGGCCGCGCGCACACGATACCGGCCCGGCGTACGGGCCCTGCTGGTCGGTGCGTCGGGCACCGGCAAGACGCTGGCGGTCGGCTGGCTGGCGACCCGGCTCGGGCTGCCGTTGTACCGGGTGGATCTGGCGTCGGTCAGCAGCAAGTACATCGGCGAGACCGAGAAGAACCTGGCGCAACTGTTCGCGCGTGCCGAACACGCCGAGGTCGTGCTGCTGTTCGACGAGGCCGACTCGCTGTTCGGCAAGCGCACCGAGGTCAAGGACGCGAACGACCGCTTCGCCAACCAGCAGACCAACTACCTGCTGCAGCGCATCGAGAGCTTCGACGGCATCGCGCTGCTCACCAGCAACAGCCGGTCGCGCTTCGACAGCGCCTTCACGCGGCGGCTCGACGCGATCATCGACTTCCCGCCACCCGGCCCGCAGGAACGCCGCGCGCTCTGGCTGGCCCACCTGGGCGGTGGCCACGGGCTCGATGAGGCACAGCTCAACCGCATCGCCGCCGGCTGCGATCTGGCCGGCGGGCACATTCGCAACGCCACCCTGGCGGCGGTGGCCGCTGCCGACGGGCCGGTCGACTATGCCGGCCTGCACACGGCGATCGAGGCCGAGTACCGCAAGCTCGGCCGCCAGCCGCCAGCCGGGCTGTGACGATGGCGCACGCGCTGACTCCGGTGCAGCGGCGCGAGGCGGCGTCCGAGCCTCAGGCCGGGCGGCATCGCAGCGCGCCCGCCGCTGCGGGCGCCGGCGTGCCGCGTTACCTCGGCGCGGTGCAGCGTGCCTGCAGCGTCTGCGACGCGACGCCCCAGAACACCGCCGCGCCGGCGCCGCCACCGCGCCCCGACCCGGCAAGGCGCGCTGCCGATGTCCATGCCACCGCGGCGGCCGGGGTGGCGCAGGCCGAGCGGCCGCTGCCCGGTGCGGCGCGCATCCAGCAGGCCTTCGGCAGGCACGACGTCTCGGGCGTACGGGCGCAGGTCGGCGGGCCGGCGGCCGCGGCCTCGCAGGCCCTGGGAGCGCGGGCCTTCACCACCGGTCCGCGGATCGGATTCCGCGCCGAGCCCGACCTGCGCCTGGCCGCGCACGAGGCCGCGCATGTGGTGCAGCAGCGCCAGGGTGTGCAGTTGAAGGGCGGTGTCGGCCAGGCCGGCGATCCGTACGAGCAGCACGCCGATGCGGTGGCCGACCGGGTGGCCGCCGGCCAGTCGGCCGAGGACCTGCTCGACACGCCGCCGGTCGGCGGCGATCGGCGCGCACCGGCTCTGCAGTCGAAGTGCGCCTGCGGTGGTACCTGCGCCGACTGTGCGCGCGAGGCCGCTGGCGATAAGCCCGCGGCTGAGCGCAGCGAGTCGGTCGGGCCGGAGTCGGCCGGGTCATCGCCAGCGGTCGTCCAGCAGGCGGTGCAATTCGACCTGGTTGCCGACGCCGAGCGCCAGATCGAGCCACCCGCAGCGGACGCAGCCGCGGCCGAACCGGCAGCCGCTGGTGGTGCTGGCGCCGGCGGCGCAGCCGAGGCTGCGGCGGTAGCGCCGGGCGCCGGGCCGGGCGCCGGTGCCGCGGCAGAAGCCGCCGAACCGGCCGCAGAGGCCGCGGCCGGCGCCACCGCCGGCGCGGTCGCCGAAGGCGTGGCTTCGCGCGGCGCGCGGGGGGCGCCTCATGCGGCCGGCAGTGGGGCAGCCGAGACTGGCGAAGCGGCCGGAACGACCGAGGGCGGCGGCACGGGCGCCGCCGCTGGTGCTGCCCGCGAGGCGCCATCGGGTGCCGCGGCCGCTGGCGGCGTCGCCCCCGCCGCAGGCGAGACCCCCGGCGCTTCGGTGGAGGGCGAACCTGCGGCCCCTGCCGGTGGCGCCGGTGCCGAGGCCGCGGCCGCGCCGGGTGCCACGTCGGCCGGCGCCGAAGGGGCGGGTGGGGCGGGTGAGGCGGGTGGTGCCGGTGGCGCCCCCGAAGCGGCGGCCGAGGCGGGCGAATCCGCCGCCACCCCGGCTGCGGCGGCCGGTGGCTGCGGCAGCCTTGCCAGCCCCTGCTACACGGAGGACTACGAGGAGCCCGACCCGGCCCCCGAGAACGAGCCGGCCGACCCCGAAGCCGGCACCTCGTCGGAGACCCATGAGGTCGAGAGTCCCGACATCGAGGGCGCCGACGACTGTCCGGTCGGGGCTGCCGTCACCGATGCGGCCTCGGCAGCGGAGGCCGGCGCGACCGCGGAAGCCGAGACCGCCGCCGAGGCGCCCGCTGGCGAAGCCGGGACGGCGGTGGCCGAGGGTGCCGGTGCCGCCGCCACGGCCGGCGCTGCAGCCGGCGGCGGCGGCGGTGGGCCGGACGGCGAGGCGGGCGGCGACGCCGGCGCCGCGATGGCCGGTGCGATCGCGCGCACGCGCGGCCAGCGCGACGACAGCGTCGCAGCCTATGCCGGCTCGCGCCAGCGCCTGCGCGACGCGGCCGCCGGCACCGTGGCGATCGCGGCACCGCTGTCCGGCGCCGGGCTGGAACCCGGTGCACGCCAGATTGCCGCCCGCGCCGACCAGTTGTTCGGCAACGTGCGCAGCGGCGTCGACGAGGTGGCCGCCGGCGCGCTCGGTGGTTTGGCCGACCGCCTCGGCAGCAGCGCGCAGGCGATCAAGGCCGGCATCGGCGCCGCGATCGAGGCCGAGCAGGCGGCCGTGTCGGCACGGGTGGCCCGCGCGCGGGCCCGGGCGCGGGCCCAGGCCGCGACTGCGCATGGCCGCATCGACAGCGAGCATGCGTCGGCGGTGGCGACGATCCAGGCGGCGGCCGAGGCCGCGCTGGCGGTGTTGGATTCAGCGTCCGAGACCGCTCTGTCGCGCGTCGACGGCAGCGAGACCGACGGCCTGGATGCGATCACCGCGCTCTACGCCGACAGCCACGACCAGCATATCGGTCTGGGGCGCAGCGTCGGTGCCGAGGCGGTCGAGCGCGGCGGCGCCTATGTCGATGCCTACGAGGGCTGCAAGATCCACGAGATGGACAGCTGGACCGCCGGCTACCTGACCGACCGGCGTGCCGAGGCCCAGCAGAACGCCGCCCGCGAGACCGCCGGCGGCTACCAGCGCAGCCTGGAGCAGGCTGCCGCCGACCAGGCGGCCCACCTGAACGAAGGCCGCCGCAACGACCGCTGCGGCCTGCGCGCCAGCGCGACCCAGGCGCGCGACGCGATCGCACAGCAACACGAGGCGATGAGCCAGGCGCTGTCGAACGGCCTGCAGGCCGCTCTGGCGCAGGCCGCGGCCACGCGCGATGCGATGCACCAGTCGGTCGACGGCGCGCTGGCCGATACGCTGGCGGCGCTGTCGCGCCAGGCCCGGGCGCAGCGCCAGGCTGCCGCCGACACCGGCTACCTGCAGCAGCTGGCGGTCGAGCAGGCCGCGCATGGCGCGGCGGCGACGCTGATGGGCGCGCTGTCCGACGCGATCGGCAGCGTCGGCGGACTGCTGGCGCAGGCGCGCAACGCGATGACGACGCTGTCCGATGCCGACCCCGACGCGGCCGGCGCGCGGCTGGCCGAACTCGACGGCGCGCTGCAGGGCGGCCTTGCCCGGCTGGCGACGCAGGCCGAGGCCGGCGCGGCGCACGCCGAGCAGCGGTTGACCGACAGCGGCAGTGGCGCGATGGCCGCGATGGGACAGCTCTCGGACAGCCACGCCGACCAGACGCGCCAGCACAGCGAGGGTTTCGGCCAGGCGATGCAACAGATCGGGCAGAGCGCGGCACAGGCGCTCGGCGAGATGGCATCGCAGCAGGCGGCGCAGAGCCAGGGACTGGCCGAGGACGGCGCGGCCAGCTTCGACGACGTGGCCACCGGGCTCGAGGAGGCGGCCGAGACGATGCTCGGCAACATCGCCGATACGCTCGCGCAGAGCGAATCGGCGCTGGAGACCAGTCTGCGCCAGTCGATGGCCGGCCTCGACCGCGACATCCCGGCACATGCTTGCGAAGCTGCGTCACACGAGCAGCCGGCCTGGAAGTCGGTCGTCAAGTGGGTGCTGATCATCGCGATCGTCGTCGTCGTGGCCCTGGTCATCGGGCCGGCGGTGATCGGCGCGGTCGGCGCCGCGGCTGGTGCATTGGGCGCCAGTGCCGCGGCGGCGAGCGTGATCGGCACCGTGATCGGCGGCGCGATCGTCGGTGCCGCCACGTCCGGCGTGATCCAGGTCGTCAACAACTGGGCGGCTGGCCAGGATCTCACTGCCGGTCTCGGCCGCGCGATGGTGATGGGTGCGATCGGCGGCGCGCTGGGCGGCGCGGCCGGCCAGCTGATCGGGCGGGCGGCGCAGGCCTACCAGCTCAGCGGCGCGATGCAGTTCACGCTGAATCTGGCGTCCGACATGGTGCTGGAGATCGGCACCGAACTGGTGACCGGCGAGTTCTCGTGGGAGGCGCTCGGCATGGCCTTGCTGATGACGGTGGCCACCGGCGGCTTCGGCGAGATCCCGCGCGTGCGCCGCATCCAGGCCCGGGTGCAGCATGGGGCGGCTGCACGGGTGCCTGGCCGCGGCGCGGCGCACTTCGCCGAAAGCATTCGTCCGCCCGAAGTCACGGCGCCGGGCCATGGCCCCGCAGCGCGGCCAGCGGGCGGCGAGGCAGAGGCCGGCGCGCCCCGCGCCGGCGAGACCGCCGCAGCGGGTCCACGGCCGGCAGAGGCCGCGCCGGGACCCCGGCCCGGCGAAGCCGCTGCCGGCCCGCGTCCCGCCGAAGGCGGCCCGACCCCTGGCCGTCCGGCCGGGCCCGAGGCCGGCGCACCGCGTCCTGGCGAGCCCACGGCGCCGCACCAGCATGGCGACGTCGACGCCGCGGCCGGCCGCGCGCAGACCCGGCCGGCCGCCGAGGCCGACCCGGCGACGCCGGCGCGCGAGCTGTCCGACGCCGATCTGCTCGAGACCACCGCGAACCGCACCCAGATCGGCGACGAGCCTCATGCGGTGGCGATGCGGCGCAACGGCGACGATGTCGACTGCGAGATCTGCAGCCTGGGCTGCGGCCGCATCCGCGATCGCATGCAGGCGATGGAGGACGCGCTGCCCAACACGCCCGAGCACTTGCCGATGCGTCAGGAACTGGCCGACCTGCGCCAGCGCGTCGCCGAGGTCGAGGCCGCGATCGAAGCCGGATCGATGACCCACCGCCAGGCCATCGACGCCAGCGCCGAGATTGCCGCGCGGATGCGGGGCATCGGCGAAGCCTACCCGTCGGTCGGCAAGGCGATCGACCGGCCCCTCACGGTGGCCGAGACCTACGACACGACGACCGGCGCCAGGCCCGGCCATGAGCCGGTGCGCACCGACAACCTGTCCGGCGCGAGCACCCGGCCGCGCCAGGATGTTTCGGTGCACGACGCCGCATCGCTGAAGCTGCGCAACGGCATGGATGCGATCTACGTGCTGCGCGACGTCGACACCGGGGCGATCCTGAAGGTCGGCAAGACGGTCGGTGGCCGGCGCGCCGCGAGGCGCTTCGAGACCTACCGTCGCGCCGCCGACGATCTGGGACTGAACCTGCGGCTCGAGGTGACACCGGTCGCGAAGACGCGCGGGGTGAAGGTCGAGGCGACCGAATCGGCGCTGCGAGCCCGTCTCGAGGGCGAGGGCCATGTGATGCCCTGGGACAACTCGCCGGAGCATGGCCCGATCCGTCCGGCCGGTGGCGCGATGCCCGGGCCCGGCGCGCCGACGCTGCGCCAGGGTCGCCTGGGCCGTGCCGGCCCCGGCACCCCCGGCGACGCGCGCCGGGCGGCGCTGCGTGCCTCGCACGAATGGGTCAACGGCTGGCTGGTGCCGCGGCTGCCGAAATGATGCACGGCAAGGCGCCGGATCGTCGACACTGGAGGTCGTGATGCCCTTCATCGGCCCCAGCCCCGACCAGCCGACGCCCGAGTTCTGGGCACTCGTCGACCTGGCGCGCAGCGACGCCAAGGCGGCGCGGGCGCGCGTCGCGAAGCTGGACCGCGCCGAACTGGTGTCGTTCTACTGGGCCTACCACGACGCCGCCGAACTGCTGCGCGACAAGTTGTTCGAGGACGAGGACCAGTTGCCCAGCGAGGACGGCGTGGAGGACGCCATGGTCTGGGCCGTCGCGCAGGGCGAGCCGGTCTACCGCGATGTGCTGACCGACCGCCGTCGTCTGCCCAACGAGGTCGGCCGCTTCATGGACCTGATGGGTGAAGTCGTCGTGAACTACCAGCGCCGCTTCCACGAGACCATCCCGTACCCCGAGGACCTGGCGCGATGACCGGCCCCCAGGATCGCGGCGATCCTGGCGACGCGCTGCGCGCCGCCTGCGCATCGCGCCGGCGCATCTCGGGTCTGGCGCTGGCGGCCGGCCGGCTCGACGGATTGGAGCTCGCCGGCCTGCAGGCCGAGCGGCTGCAGGGCGACGGCAGCCACTGGGACGGCTGCGATTTCGGCGGCGCGCGCCTGTCCGGCGCACAACTGCGCCGGGCAGTCTTCCGCGATTGCCGGCTCGCCGGCAGCCGCTGGATCGGCTGCGACGCGAGCGGCCTGCAGGCGCTCGCCAGCGTCTGGACCGGTGCGGGGGTCGAGGACTGCCGCCTCGATGGCGCTATGCTGACCGGCGCGGACTTTCGCGAGGCCTGTCTGACCGACACCTCGTTCGCGCGCGCCCACCTCGACGGCGCCGTCTTCGATGGCGTGCGCGCCGACGGCGCGTCGTGGCGCGGCGCGAGCGCGGTCGGGGCGCGCTTTGCGGCGGCGCGGCTGGCCGGCGCGGACTTCCGCGGTGCCGACCTGCGCGATGCGGTATTCACCGACGCCCACCTCGAAGGCGCCGATTTCCGGGGGGCGACGCTGGACGGTGCGCGCTTCGACGCCGCACGATGTTCGGGTGCACGCCGGGACGCTGCACCGCCCGTCGCTTCGGCCGGCGCAGCGCCGCTCGATGTCGAGCAGGTCGAGGCCATGCTCGGTCGCTGGTTCGCAGCGCAGCCCGGCGCACCCGTTCGCGAGCCGATCGCCTTGCTCGGCGCGCTGCTGCGCCGTGCCGGGTTGCCGCCGGGCGCCGCCGGGGCGCAGGGGGCCGGACCGGCGGGCGCTGCGCTGGCGCCGTTGCTCGATCTGCTGCGCGCGCTCGAAAGCGGCGCGACGCTGTCCACCGACACCGAGGCGCGTTGGCAGGCCGTCGCGACCGGGCTGTTCCCGGCACTGGCCGAATCGCCCGAGGCGCCCGATTGGGAGGCCCTCGCCCGAGTGCTGGCACGCACACCACCGTCCGGACCGCCCCAGCGCTGAAGCCAGGCGGCCTGCGCCAGGGCGCTGCGCTCAGACCTCGCCCGCGTGCCTCGCCGCGTCGCGCAGCATCCGCGCCAGCGCCGGGTCGAGTGCCTCGCGCTGGGCGGCCAGCTGGTTCAGGTGTTGACGGGCCCGCTGAATCCCGAGATCGCGAAGGAACGCCCACACTGCGTTCAGGCCACGAAGGAACAGCTTGTTGCCCGGGCGGGCGGCACGGGGGTAGGTGCCGCTGGTCATCGATGCCGACATGGCGCACTCTCCAGGGGCAGCGGCGGCGGAATCGCTGCCTTGGACTGCCTGGCGTCAATACTAGGGTAAACCCCTATCCTGCTGACGATTCGATCGAGAGACCTTCCAAATTGGAAGGACTTGCCGGCTCCGGCGGCGGCCACGGCGGTCAGTACCGGCTCTTCGCCTTCTTCCTGTCGAACTCGGCCAGCTGCGCCTTCAGCAGCAGCAGCAGCACCCGCGCGGTGTCCTCGTCGAAGCTCAGCACGGTGGCCGGCTCGTCGACGTCGTCGCCGGCGCCGCGCCGGCTCGCCTGCGGCTGCACGATCGCGTCGATGCGCGCGCTGATCAGGCCGTGGCGGTTGGACATCGCCTTCACGCGCTGCAGCTCGATCGAGTAGGTCTTCATGGCGGGCAGCCCCGGGTTGCGAGAGGGCGAGAGCCTATCGCAGCCGCCGCCTGGCGCGGCCCGTCAGGGGCTGGCGCCGGCCTCGGCCTCGGTCAGCCGCCGATGGCTGCGCGACTCGCGCTGCGCGACCCAGATCGTCGCGGCGCAGATCAGCACGCCGCCGATCAGCGTCGACGCGCTGGGGATGTCGGCGAACAGCAGCCAGCCCATCAGCGCCGACCAGACCAGGTCGAGGAACTTGGCCGACTGGGTCGCCGAGATGTCGGCGGCGACGAACGAGCGTGTCAGGCAGTAGTGGCCGGCGCTGCCGAGCACGCCGCAAAGCATGAAGCCGGCCCACTGCCAGGCGCTCAGGTCCTGCCAGTGCCACAGCGCCAGCGGCAGGCTGATGATCGACACGCTGATCGACTGCCAGACCAGGATCACCCCCGGGCGCTCATGGCGCGTCATCGCCTTGGTCAGCAGGAACGACGCGGCGAACACCGGCGCCGAGCTCAGCATCAGCAGGTGCCAGCCGCCGCCGCTGCCCGACAGCTTCGGCCCGACGACGATCAGCACGCCGGCGAAGCCGATCGCGGTGGCCAGCCAGCGCTCCCAGCGCATCGGCTCCTTGAAGAACCACCAGGCGCCGATCATGATGAAGATCGGCCCGGTGAAGCCGATCGCCGTCATGTCGGCCAGCGGGATGCGCGGCAGCGCGCTGAACCACAGGCACAGCCCCAGCGTGTGCACCGCGCCGCGGGTGAACTGGGTGCCCATCTGCTGCGGCCGGTAGTTGCGCACGCCGCCATGCCAGACCACCGGCAGCAGCACCAGCAGGCCGCAGAAGTAGCGCAGGAACTGCGACTGCAGCGGATCGATGTGCAGCGTCAGCGCGCGCATCGAGGCGTTGAGCATCGCGAACAGCAGGCCGGCCGCGCTGGTCCACAGCAGCCCGCGGGTGGTCGGGCTCCAGCGTTCGGCGCGCTGGCCGAGCCGGGCCCAGCGGGAGGCAAGCATCGTGGTCGCGGTGTTCATCGGGCAGCCCGCGAGCATCGCCCGGCCGCGCTGCACCGGCGTGTCATGCCGGTGACATGCGAGGCGCCCAAACGCATGGCCCCGATGCACAGGTTCCGGTGGACAAGGCGTGGCGAAGACTGGCAACCTGTCCGCTGCTCGCTGCCCCGCCGAGCTGGGAGTCCCGCATGATCACCGACGAACCTGCCCGCGCCATCGGCTTCATCGGCCTGGGCGTGATGGGCGCGCCGATGGCCGGCCACCTCGCCCGCGCCGGCCACCGATTGACGCTGCTCGATGCCGACGCCGCGCTGGCCCGGCGGCTGGCCGGGCAGTTCGGCGGCGACTGCCGGGCGGCGGACACGCCCGCCGCGGTGGCCGCCGCCAGCGACATCGTGATCACGATGCTGCCCAACGGCAGTGTCGTGCAGCAGGTGGTGCTGGGCGAACAGGGCCTGGTCGCCGGGCTGCGGCCGGGCGCGCTGCTGCTCGACACCTCGTCGTCCGAGCCCTGGCTGACCCAGGCCACCGCGCAGGCGCTGGCGGAGCGCGGCGGCTCGATGGTCGACGCGCCGGTCTCGGGCGCGGCCTGGGGCGCGGCCGAGGCGAACCTGGTGTTCATGGTCGGCGGCCACCCGGCCGACGTGGCGCGGGTGCGCCCGCTGCTCGACCACATGGGCCGCGCGGTGTTCCACCTCGGCGAAGTCGGCGCCGGCCATGCGATGAAGTGCCTCAACAACCTGATCACCGCGCTGACCTTCAGCGCCACCGCCGAGGGCCTGGTGATCGGCAAGCGCTACGGGCTGGACCCGGCGGCGATGGTCGACGTGCTGAACGAATCGACCGGCCAGTCGTGGATCACCGAGAACCACATCCGCCAGCGCATCCTCAACCGCAGCTTCGACGACCCGTTCAAGCTCGAACTGATGCTCAAGGACGTCGGCATCGCCAACGCGCTGGCGCGCGAGACCGGCACCGCGGCGCCGATGGCCGGCCTGGGCCAGCAGTTGTGGCAGGCCGCTGCACGTGCCGCCGGGGCGGGCGCCAGCGTCAGCGAACTGGTGCGCTGGGTCGAGCGGCTCAACGATGCCGAGCTCGGCCCCGGCGCCGGGCCGCGGCGCGCAGCGGGCGGCTGAGCATGGCCGTCGCGCCCGAGCGCCGGCTGGCGCGGTTCGTCGTCGGTTTCCCGCAGGCCGAGCTGCCGGCCGAGGCAAGGCGCACCCTGCGCCACATCGTGCGCGCGGTGGCCGGCACCGCGCTGGCCGGGGTGGCCGAGGACGGCATCGCGCCGCTGCGCGCGCTGCTGCTCGAACGCGGCGGCGCGCCGCAGGCGCCGCTGCTGGTCTTCGGCGACCGCCTGCCGGCCGCGGCCGCGGCACAGTTCAACGCCACGCTGTGCCGCGCGCTCGACTACTGCGACGCGATGGCGCCGGGCCCGCACATCGGCGCCGCGCTGGTGCCGGCGGCGCTCGCCGCGGCCGAGCTGGCCGGCGGCTGCAGCGGCGCTGAGTTCGAGGCCGCGCTGGCGGTCGGCGCCGAGGTCGCCAGCCGCTTCAACCTCGGCGAGTCGCAGTACGACGGCTTCGACCCGACCGGCATCTGCGTCGTCTTCGGCGCCGCGGCGGCGGTCGCGCGCATCCTGCGGCTCGACGAGACGCAGACGCTGCATGCGCTGGCGCTGGCCTTCAACCGCTGCGGCGGCAGCTTCCAGAGCCATGTCGACGGCTCGCTGGGGGTGCGCATCACCCAGGGCTGGGTCGCGCAGTCGGCGATCGACTGCGCGCAGCTGGCGCGGCTGGGGATCACCGGGCCGCAGCACTTCCTGGCCGGGCACTACGGCTACGCCCATCTCTACGGCCGCGGCACGCTCGATGTGGCAGCGCTGGCCGCCGATCTGGGCCGTGCCTGGCAGCTCGGGCGCGTGGTGTTCAAGAAGTACCCGAGCTGCGGCGTGACCCAGGGCGTCACCGAGCTGGCGCTGCGCCTGGCCGCGCGCCACGGGCTGCAGGCGGCCGACGTGGCCCACGCCGAGGTGCGCTTGCCGCCCTATGCCCACCGGCTGGTCGGCCACGCCTTCCGCATCGGCGCCAACCCGCGCGTCGATGCCCAGTTCAGTGCCGCCTACTGCGTCGCCAATGCCTGGCTGCGAGGCAGTTCGCAGCTCGCGCACTTCGCGCCCGAGCAGGTGGCCGATGCGGCGCTGCGGCCGCTGATCGACCGCATCCGGGTGGTCGCCGACCCGGCGCTGGACGCGCGCGGCCACACCGCGGTCGACCTCGACGTCACGACCAGCGACGGCCGCCGCCTGCACGACGGCCTGGACATCGCGCCCGGTTTCCCCGGTGCCGGGTTGAGCGATGCCGAGCACCGCGCCCGCTTCCACGCCTGCGTCGCCCATGCCGCCGGCGTGGCACCGGCGGCCGGGCTGCCGGTGCCGGGCGCCGAGCAGGTGGCCGGCCTCGAGGCCGCGCTCGACGGCCTGGCCGCGCTGGACGACGTGCGCGACCTGGCCAGCGCGCTGTCGGCCGCGCCAGCCGGGGGCCGATCGACGTCCACCCGCCGGGCATACTGACGCACCGGTGCCTTGCCGCAGGAGTGGGGTGATGTCTTCGCGGGTCCGTCTCAGCGTGCCGATGGGCGTTGCCGCCATCTCGCAGCGCCTTCGCACGGTCGCGCCGCAATGAGCGAAGGCGCCGATCCGGCGGCCCTGCGCCTGGCGTTGGCCGCCGCCGAGCAGCGCCTGCAGGCGGTGGCCGAGGTCGCCGGCGGCCCGCTCGGAACGCTGGTGTTCGCGCTCGACGACAGCGGCCAGATGCGGCTGACGAGCGCCGACGCGGCCGCCCGCCGCATCCTGCACGACGGCCTGGCTGCGGGTCTCGGCCGGCCCCTGCGCGAGCTGTTTCCGGTCACCGAGGGCGCCGGCCTGCACGACGCGCTGTGCGAGGTGGTCCGCAGCGGACGTGCGCTGCCGCCGCGGGCGCTGATGCTCAGCGCCGGCCACAGCGGGTTGGCCCACACCGCGTTCGCCTTTGCCGCCGCGCCCGGCCAGGTGGTGCTGAAGTTCTGGGAGAACGCCGGCCACGACGAGGCCCGCGACGCCGCGCGCCACAACCAGGCGTTGCTGTCGCAGATCCTGCAGAACAGCCCGGTGGCAGTGGCGCTGACGCGCGAGGACGGTGGCACGATCGTCGACGTCAACACCGAATGGACGCGGCTGACCGGCTATGCCCGCCACGAGGCGCTGGGCCGCACGACGATCGAGCTGGGTTTCTGGCGCGACACCGGCGACCGCGCCCGCTCGCTGAGCCCGCTGCAGGATCGCGGCGTGGTGCGCAACCCCGAGAGCCTCATGCACACCCGCGACGGCCGGTACGTCGTGACCGCGATGCACGGTTCGCGGGTCGAGATCGGCGGCGTGCGCCACATCCTGGTCTACCTGCTCGACATGACGGCGCGCCAGCAGGCCGAGGAAGCGCTGCGCCAGCTCAACGCCGAGCTCGAATCGCGGGTCACCCAGCGCACCGCCGAACTGGCCCAGGCGCGCGACGAGGCCGAGCGGGCCAGCCGCGTGAAATCGGAGTTCCTCTCCGGCATGAGCCACGAGCTGCGCACACCGCTGAACGCGATCCTCGGCTTCGGCCAGCTGCTTCAGGCCGGGACGGCCCTGGCGCCGCGCGAGCGCCGCTTCGTGCGCGAGATCCTGCGCGCCGGCGAGCACCTGCTGGAGCTGATCAACGAGGTGCTCGACCTGGCCCGCATCGAGTCCGGCAAGCTGCCGATCAGCCTGGAGCCGGTGGCGCTGGACCCGCTGGTCGACGAATGCCTGTCGCTGCTGCGCCCGCTGGCCGCCGAGCGGCAGATCACGCTGGCCGAGCCGGTGCTGGCGCCGGGCAGCGTGGTGCTCGCCGACCGCACCCGGGTGCGCCAGGTGCTGCTGAACCTGCTGTCGAACGCGCTGAAGTACAACCACGACGGCGGCCGGGTGGCGCTGGCCTGCGTCGACGAGGGCGAGCGCTGGCGCATCGACGTCAGCGACACCGGGCCGGGCCTCAGCGAGGCTCAGCAGCGCCGGCTGTTCCAGGACTTCGAGCGGCTGGACGCCGACCGCTCGGGCGCCCAGGGCACCGGCATCGGCCTGGCGCTGAGCCGGCGGCTGGTGCAGATGATGGGCGGCGAGATCGGCGTGCTGAGCCATCCCGACCAGGGCAGCACCTTCTGGTTCCGGCTGCCCCGGGCCGCCGCACCGCAGGCCGCGTTGCCGGCGGCGGCGGCTGCCGAGCCGGCGGCGGTCGACAGCGGCGGCGCGCCGCCGCGGCCCTGCCGGTTGCTCTACATCGAGGACAACCCGGCCAATGCGCTGCTGGTGGCCGAGATGCTGGCCAGCCGCCCGCACATCGCGCTGCGCCACGCCCCGCTGCCCGAGCTGGGCCTGCAGATGGCCCGGGCCGAGCCGCCCGACCTGATCCTGCTCGACATCCAGCTGCCGGGCGTCGACGGCTACGAGGTGCTGCGCCGGTTGCGGGCCGACAAGGCCACCCGCGCGATCCCGGTGCTGGCGCTCAGCGCCAACGCGATGCGCTCGGACGTCGAACGCGGCCTGGCCGCCGGCTTCGTGAACTATCTCGCCAAGCCGCTCGACCTGCGGCTGCTGCTGGCGGTGGTGGACGGGCTGCTGCCGCCTTGACGCGCCCGGATCGCCGGGCGATGCGAGAGAATGCCGGTTGCGCCGCGCCGCACGGATCGGCCACCCGAACCCCTCCACCCTGACGGACAGGCAAGGCATGAAGCGACTTCATCGAGCCCTCGTGATCGGCGCAGCGGCGCTGCTGCTGTCGGCGCAGGCGCCCGCTGCGATCGTCAGCCTGGCCGAGTACGCGCTGAACATCGATGGCAGCGTGGCCAACATCAGCGTGGGCGACGCCGTGCCCGTCGAGGCCGACGTCAGCGCATTCGACGCCTCGACCGGCCTGGGCCGGATCACGGTGCGGATCTCGGGTACAGGCTCGCATTACGTCGCCCTGTTCGTCGATCACGACATCGACGTCGGTGCCAATGGTTTCGACAATGAACTGGCCAGCATTTCCGGCGCGCCGGCCGGCAGCCAGACCTGGGGCATCGATGATCCCGGGCTGCTGTATGCCGACTTCGTCGCCGGCACGCTGCGAGGTGCCGGCGCGGGAACGGCGGCGCCAGGCGACGTGTCGATGGCCCTGGCCTGGAGCTTCACCCTCACCTCCGACGACGACGCGACGATCGAGTTCCTGGTCTCGGCCGCTGCGCCGGGCACCGGCTTCCAGCTGCTGCAGTCCGACCCCGACAGCCCGGCCACGGTGAGCCTGTCGAGCCAGTTGTGCGTTGGCACGAACTGCCAGGTCCCCGAACCGGCGTCGCTGGGCCTGGTCGGCCTGGGCCTGCTGGGGCTTTGGCGGGTGCGGCGCAGATAGGTCGGTGCCCCGGTCCCGTTCGCGGCGCGGCAGCGAGCCCGCGCCTTGCGGCGTCGCTCCGGTGATGCCCCGATGGCGGCGCCCCGCAGCAGCCGCTACGGTGCGCTGAATCGCCGGAGATCCGCATGAACAACCACCCCGCCATCCGCCGCCAGACCCTGTCGGACCTGCTGCACCGCACCGCGGCGCGGCTGCCGCACAAGACCGGCATCGTCTGCGGCGACACCGCCTGGACCTGGCGTGAGTTCGACGCGCTGGTCAACCGCCTGGCCGCCGGCCTGCACGCCCAGGGCGTGGCCAAGGGCGAACACGTGGGCGTGCTGTCGCGCAACTCGCACGGCTTCGCGGCGCTGCGCTTCGCGCTGGCCCGGCTGGGCGCGGTGCTGGTGCCGGTGAACTTCATGCTCAACGCCGACGAGGCCGCCTACATCCTGCGCCACGCCGGCGTGAAGCTGCTGGCCGTCGATTCGGGCCTGCACGCGCTGGGCCGCGAGGCCGCACAGCGCGACACCCGGGTCACCCGCTTCCTGTGGCTGCCTAGCGAAGAGCCGTCGGCCTGCCCCGAGGGCTGCCTCGATTTCCATGCGCTGGCCGCCACCGACCTCGCCACCCACCCCTGCCCCGAGCCCGACTTCAACAGCCACCACCTGCTGCAGATCGTCTACACCAGCGGCACCGAGAGCAGCCCCAAGGGCGCGATGCTGACCCACGGCGCGGTGATCGACCAGTACGTCAGCTGCATCGTCGAGGGCGAGATGGCCGAGGCCGACGTCGTGCTGCACGCGCTGCCGCTGTACCACTGCGCCCAGCTCGACGTCTTCCTCGGCCCCAGCGTCTACCTCGGCAGCACCAGCATCATCACCGCCAGGCCGACGCCCGAGAACCTGCTGCCGCTGATCGCCAGGCACCGCGTCAGCCAGTTCTTCCTGCCGCCGACGGTGTGGATCGCGGTGCTGCGCTCGCCGCTGTTCGAGGCGAGCGACCTGTCCAGCCTGCGCAAGGGCTACTACGGCGCGTCGATCATGCCGGTGGCGGTGATGCGCGAGCTGATCGAACGCATCCCGCAGATGCGGATCTGGAACTTCTACGGCCAGACCGAAATCGCGCCGCTGGCCACCGTGCTGAAGCCCGAGGACCAGCTGCGCAAGCCCGGCTCGGCCGGCCGGCCGGCGCTGAACGTCGAGACCCGGGTCGTCGACGACCGGATGAACGACGTGAAGCCCGGCGAGATCGGCGAGATCGTGCACCGCTCGCCGCAGCTGCTGCTCGGCTACTTCCACGACCCGGAGCGCAGCAACGCGGCGTTCGAGGGCGGCTGGTTCCACTCGGGCGACCTGGCGGTGATCGACGACGAGGGCTACATCAGCGTCGTCGACCGCAAGAAGGACATGATCAAGACCGGCGGCGAGAACGTCGCCAGCCGCGAGGTCGAGGAGGCGCTGTACCGGCTGGCCGGGGTCAGCGAGGTCGCGGTGATCGGCCTGCCGCACCCGCGCTGGATCGAGGCGGTCACCGCGGTGGTCGTGCCCAAGCCCGGCGCGAACCTCGACGAGGCCCAGGTCATCGCCCACTGTGCGGGGCAGTTGGCCCACTTCAAGACGCCCAAGGCGGTGGTCTTCGTCGACGCGCTGCCGAAGAACCCCAGCGGCAAGCTGCTCAAGCGCGAGCTGCGGCTGCGCTTCGAGCGCCACTTCAGCGCCTGATCAGCGTCCGGTCGGCGCCCCGGCGGCGGCGGCCGACGCTGGCCGAAAAGCCGAAGGCAGGCGCCATGCAGGCGAGGCTCCGGGAGGGACCGGCGAAGGTCAGTGGTCGCTGCCGCCGTGGTCGTCGTCGGCGGCGATGCGCCGGTGCACCCGGCTCAGCACCCACCAGGCGCCCAGCCCCAGCACCGGCACCGCCAGCCCGGTGACCAGGTCGGGCGACAACGGCGCGCCCGCCGCCTTGGCCGCCTTCGCGACATAGCCGACCAGCCCGGCCGAGTAGTAGACGATCGCCGCCACCGACAGCCCCTCGACCGTCTGCTGCAGCCGCAACTGCAGCTTGGCGCGCCGTGCGGTGGCCGCCAGCAGCGCCTGGTTCTGCTGCTGGCGGGCGATGTCGACGCGGGTGCGCAGCAGGCTGCTGGCCTGGGCGATGCGCTCGGACAGGTCGTGCAGCCGCTGCGACACCGTGACGCAGGTGGCCATCGCCGGGTTCAGCCGCCGGGTCATGAACTCGTCGATCGTCTGCAGGCCCTGGATGCGCTGCTCGCGCAGCTCGGCGATGCGGGTGGACACCAGCGCGTGGTAGGCCCGGCTGGCGCCGAAGCGCGACTGGCTGGCCGCCAGCGCGCTCTCGATCTCGGCGGCCAGCGCCATCAGCTCGTGCAGCAGCGCCTCGTCGGCGCCGGCGCGGCGGGTGGCGTCCTGGGCAATGCGCTCGGTCAGCCCGGCCAGCGTGCGCTCGATCGGCAGCAGCCGCGGCCACAGGCCGCGCGCCACCGGCAGCGCCAGCATCGCCATCATCCGGTAGGCCTCGATCTCGAACAGCCGCTGCAGCATGCGGCCGGCCTGGCGCTCGGTCATCGAGCGGTCGAGCAGCACGAAGCGGGCGAAGCCGTCGCCGTGGATCACGAAATCGGTGAAGGCCAGTCCGGCACCGTCGCCGATGCCGGCGCCGACGACCACGTTGGCGCCGAAATGCGCGGCCAGCTGTTCGGCCGACGGGTTGCCGCCGTCGCGCCCGACCAGCGCCGCGGCGCCGACCAGCTTGGCGTGGGCGGCAAACACCGTCTGCCCCGGCACGCCGGCCAGCCAGCCGGCGGGCAGCAGGGCCGCCACCGGCTCGGCGAACGGCGTCGGGCTCAGGCCGGCGGTGAACAGCGTGTAGCTGGAGAACTCGCCGTGGCGCTCCCACTTGAAGCGCAGCCGCCCCAGCGTCGCGGCCCACTGGGTGCCGCCACTGGGCGGCGGCGCCACGCCGTAGTGGGCGCACAGCGCCCCGATGTGGGCCATCTCGGCGTCGCGCGCGTCGGCCTCGATGCGCACCGCCGCGTAGCTGGCCCGGCTGGGCGCGGCCAGCGGCTCGGGCGGCCGGGCATGCACCTCGGCGGCCAGCGCGGCGCGGTCGGGGTGGTCGGGGGGCAGCAGCGGGGTGGCGGGCATCGGGCGGCCGGCGCCGGCGATCGCCGGCGAGCTGGCCGCAGCTTAAGCCATGCCCGGTGCCGCCCACTCCCGGCGTGCCGAAATGTCGTTCCAGGTTGGCGCCCGGGGCGGTCCGGCGCAGCGCTCAGGTGCCGCGCTTGCCGTCCGCCGACCACTGCGGCAGCCGGTAGTCGAGCTGCAGGGCCAGCGCCCGCAGCCCGCTGGCGAACGCGGCGGCACCGAGCAGCCCCCAACCCTCGGGCAAGGCCAGCGCCTGCGCGCCGACCAGCACCCAGCCGCCGGCGAACGCGCACACCGCATACGGCCGGTGGTCGCTGAAGGCGCTGGGAATCTGGTTGCAGACGATGTCGCGCAGCACGCCGCCGAACACGGCGGTGATCACGCCCATCAGCACCGCGACGATCGCCGGCATCCCCTGCGCCAGCGCGAGCTGGGTGCCGGTGGCGCTGAACAGGCCCAGCCCCAGCGCGTCGGGCCATTGCATCGCTCGCTCGGTCGGCGCGAAGTGGCGGGCGCGCAGCACCGCCATCGCGAACAGGCACAGCGCCAGCAGCGCCCACAGCCAGCCGGCATGCTCGACCCAGAAGAATGGCCGGCGGTCGAGCAGCACGTCGCGCAGCGTGCCGCCGCCGAACGCGGCCAGCCCGGACACGATGCAGACGCCCACCGCATCGAGCCGCTTGCGCGCCGCCTCGATCAGCCCCGACAGCGCGAACGCGACGGTGGCGATCGCTTCGACCGCCGTCAGCAGGTAGGGCAACAGAGGCGGGTCGGACATGCGCTGGCGTCGGTGACGGTGGTGGCGTGACGATTGTCACGCCGGCGCCGGCGGCGGCCGGCCCGCGTGGGCGGCAAGGCGCGGCAGGCCGGGACGGGGCGCTGCCGCGGTTCAAGTTGCCGGCCCGGATTGCCGATGTCGTGTCCATGCGGGCAAGGGCCCCGATCTCGGCTCAGGCGGGAAGCACACAGGACATGTCGTCGACGGTTGATATCGAAGCGCTGCGGGTCGGGATGTTCGTGCACCTCGACCTCGGCTGGTGGGCGCATCCGTTCGCGCTCTCGAGCTTCCTGGTCACCTCGCCGGAGCAGGTGGCGACGATCCGCGGCCTGGGGCTGAAGTCGCTGCGCTGGTGTCCCGAGAGGAGCCGGCTCGACGATCCCGCGGCAGACCCGGCGTCCGACGGCGCCGTGCCGGACCGCATCGTCGCCGCCGCCGAGGCCGGCGAGGGCACGGCCGACGAGCCCGTCGGGGGCACGGCCGAGCAGCCCGGCGGGGGCACGGCCGACGAGGCCGCGCCGTTCCCCGACGCGCCGACCGACATCGTCGTGGCCGCCGTCGCATCGTCGGGCCGCGGCCCGACGGCGCTGTCGCGCCAGCTGCAGGCCCAGCGCCTGTGCGAGCAGCAGTACCAGGAATCGGGCCGCGCCTGGCACGAGGCCCAGGTCCAGGTGCCCCGGGCGCCGGAGCAGGCACGCCACATCACCGAGGGGCTGACCCGCGCCCTGCTCGACAAGATGCTGGTCGACCGCGAGATGTGCGTGCGCGTGATCAGCGACGCCGGCAGCGACCGCGCCTCGGGGCATGCCCTGAACGTCACGGTGGTCTCGCTGCTGATGGCGCGGGTGTTCGGCTTCGCCGAGCCCGAGCTGATCGACCTCGGCGTCGGCGCGCTGCTGCACGACATCGGCAAGCTCGACCTGCCCGAGCGCGTGCAGCACGCCGACGCGCAGATGAGCCAGGCCGAACAGGCGGCCTACCGCGAGCATGTCGCCCGCGGCTTGGTGCACGCCCGCCGCATGGGGCTCAGCGAAGGGGCGCAGCGCGTGCTGGCCCAGCACCACGAGATGGCCGACGGCAGCGGCTTCCCGGCGCGGCTGAGCCTGGACGGCATGTCGGTGGGCGCGCGCATCGTCGCGCTGGTCAACCGCTACGACAGGCTGTGCAACCCGGCCAAGGCCGCGCTGGCGCTGACGCCGCACGAGGCGCTGTCGCTGATCTTCGCGCAGAGCCGCAACAAGTTCGACGCGACGATGCTCAACGCCTTCATCCGGATGATGGGCGTCTACCCGCCGGGCTCGTTGGTGCAGCTGACCGACGACCGCTATGCCGCGGTGATCAGCTGCAACTCGTCGCGGCCGCTGAAGCCGCGGGTGCTGGTCTGCGACACCCGGGTGCCGGTCGAGGAGGCGCTGCTGCTCAACCTCGACGGACAGGCCGACCTCGGCATCCGCCGCAGCCTGCGGCCGACCCAGCTGCCGGCGGCGGCGCGCGACTACCTGTCGCCGCGCCAGCGCATGGTGTACTTCTTCGAGCCGGTGGCCGCCGATGCGGTCGAGGCGATGCAAGCGCTGGCGGCGTGATTCCCCGTCCCTCGAGCCCCTGCCTGGCGCCGCCCGCGCTGGACGCCTGGCGCACGCTGCTCGCCGCGCTCGGCGAACCGGCCTGGCTGGTGGGCGCGAGCGACCCCGTGGTGCTGGCCATCAACGCCGAGGCGCTGGCACTGCTGGGCCAGGCCGAGGCGGCGGTGCTGGGCCAGCCCGCCGACGCGCTGATCGCAACTCCCGAGGACCTGGCCTTCTGGGACGAGGTGCGCGCCCGCGACGCCGCCCGGGCGCCGGCCAGCCTGCACTCGGACACGGCGCTGGTCGACGGCAGCGGCCGGCTGGTCCAGGTCACGCGACGGATCCGCCGGCTGGATGCCGGCGCGGCCGGCCCGGCCGGCACGCCGTCGCCCTACCTGGTGCTGCTGCACGACCGCAGCGAGGCCCAGCGCGAGTCCGACGAGCGCGAACTGCTGATCTCGGAACTGCAGGCGACGCTGGAGTCGACTGCCGACGGCATCCTCGTCACCGACCTGGCCGGGCGCATCCGCGCCTTCAACCGCCGCTTCGCGCAGATCTGGGGGCTGCCCGAATCGCTGCTGACCGAGCGCCAGGACGACGCGGTGTACGACTGGATGCGCCGCAGCGTGGTCGACCCCGAGGCCTACACCCGGCGCCTGGCGGCGATCCACGAGGCCACGCTGCTGCAGGACAGCGAGCGACTGACGCTGCACTCGGGCCAGGTCGTCGAGCGCGTGACGCGGCCGCAGCACTGCCGCGGCCGGCCCTGCGGCCGGGTCTGGTCGTTCCGCGACCACACCGACCTGGTGGCCGCCGGCCAGCGCATCGAGGCGCTGGCCAGCACCGACACGCTGACCGGCCTGTCCAACCGGCGCCAGATGGCGCAGGCCCTGGCCGACTCGATCCGCCAGGCCCGCCGCGCCGGCGCTGCGCTGGCGCTGCTGCTGCTCGACCTGGACCGCTTCAAGCAGATCAACGACGGCCTCGGGGCCACGGTCGGCGACCGCCTGCTGCGCGACTGCGCCGACCGGCTGAAGACCTGCCTGCGCCAGGGCGATCTGGTGGCGCGGGTCGGCGGCGACCAGTTTGCGCTGCTGGTGCACGAGACCGATGCGCGCGGCGCCGAGATCGCCGCGCGGCGCGTGCTGGCGGCGGTCTCGCAGCCCTGCGCGGTCGACGGCCTGCAGTTCACGCTGACCTGCAGCGTCGGCATGGCGCTGTTCCCGGCCGACGCCGGCGACGCCGACACGCTGGTGCGCCATGCCGAATCGGCAATGCAGCGCGCCAAGCAGGGCGGGCGGGCCTGCTTCCGCTTCCACCAGGCGCAGCAGGACGCCGACATGCGCCAGCGCATGCGGCTGGACCACGCGATGCGCCAGGCGCTGGCCAGCCAGCGCTTCCGCCTGCACTACCAGCCGCAGGTCGACCTGCGCAGCGGCAAGGTCGTCGGCGCCGAGGCCCTGATCCGCTGGCGCGACCCCGAACTGGGCGAGATCTCGCCCGGACAGTTCATCCCGGTGGCCGAGGAGAGCGGCTTGATCGTCGCGATCGGCGACTGGGTGCTCGAGCAGGCGGTGCGCCAGGCGGCACGTTGGCACGAGGCCGGGCTGGTGATGCCGGTGTCGGTCAACGTCTCGGCGCTGCAGTTCCAGCAGGCCGATTTCAACGACCGGGTGGCGGCGGTGCTGCGCGAGCACCGACTGGCCGGCGAGCTGCTCGAACTCGAGCTGACCGAATCGATCCTGGTGCAGGACGCCGACGACGCGCTGGCGCGGCTGTCGCAGCTGTCTCAGCTGGGCGTGCGGCTGGCGATCGACGACTTCGGCACCGGCTACTCCAGCCTGGCCTACCTGAAGCGCTTCCCGATCGACCGACTGAAGATCGACCGCAGCTTCGTCAAGGGCGTGCCCGGCGAGGCCAGCAACGGCGCCATCGTGCGCGCGATCGTGCAGCTGGCGCAGGCGCTGGACATGAAGGTGATCGCCGAGGGCGTCGAGACCGAGCCGCAGCGGGCCTTCCTGTTCGACCTGGGCTGCGACGAGTTCCAGGGCTTCCTGTTCGCGCCGGCGCTCGACGCGCTGAGCTTCGAGCAGCGGGTGCGCCCGTCGCGCGAACGCAGCGCCCGGGCGCGGCTGCGCCTGGTGCGCTGAGCGCCTGGCATCGAACCGAAGCGGGTCGCCCTGCACGGTCGCTGATACGGTGTGCGCCATCGGAAGATCCGATGGCCGAAGTGCCGCTGAAGTCCCCGAACCCGGGGCAGGCATGCCTTCGGAACGGCATCCGGCCTGCCGAGCCGACGATCTCGTTGTCGATCGGGTCCTGGCGCACGCTGTCAACCGCGCGTTGGACCTGCTGCGGGTCGGCATCGACCGGCTCGAACGCAGGTCGAGCGACGGCAGGCGCCCGATCGGGCGTTGTGACCCGTGCGCGGCGCTGGCCGAGCTGATCCAGGCCGTGAGCCTGCATGCAGCCGCCGCTGGTTCAACGTCGACGATGCCGCTGGCCGGGTTCGTCGACCGGCGTGCGTCGGCGCGACGCCGGCAGCCGTTGGCACGGGCGGTGGGGCGACCCGAGCAAGACGTGGAAGATCGGCCTCGGATTGCCGCAGGCGCCGCGAGGGGTGGGCGAGCGGGCGGCGAGCACGCATCGTCCGCCCGGCAGGTTAAAGTGAGTTCGGTGTCTTCCAAGTAGGATGCCTAGGCGATGGCGGTCCGAATCCTCCCACCCGCGCCCCGATTGGCCGCTGGGACCGATCGGGTCGGGCAAACTTCGATCGACCTGGGTCGGCAGAAGCGATGATCTACAAGTTCAAGAGCAAGGCGGCGGGCGACATCATCATGATGGGGCCCAACGGCGACGCGTTCCTGCGCGTGATCGGCCGCGAACCCGCGCCCAAGGGCATCATCGAGCCCGGCGCGACGGCGGCGGCGATCGCCGCCATCGAGCTGGCGTTGGCGGCCGCCGAGGCCGAGCGCGCCGAGGCCGAAGCCGAGGCCGCCCTGCACGGTGAGACCCTGCTGCCGGCCGAGGGCGTCGGGCTGCGCCAGCGGCTGTGGCCGATGGTCGAGATGCTCAGGCGCGCGGGCGCGGCCGGCGAGCCGATCGTCTGGGGCGTGTGACGTGAATCGCCCCCGCAGCGGCCATCAGGGCCGGCAGCCCGCCAGCGCCGGTCTCGCCGCACCCGCGTCCAGGCCGGCGGTCGGTGCCCCGGGCGACCCCAAGGGGGGCCCATGAAGCTCTGGAGCCCGGCCTGGGCCAACGGCGAGTTCATCCCCGAGCGCTTTGCCGCCGGCCGGATGACCGCCGACGGCGTCGCGTTCGGCGACAACCTGAGCCCGCCGCTGGCCTGGTCCGACCTGCCCGCCGGGGCCCGCTCGCTGACCCTGGTCTGCCACGACTTCGACGTGCCCAGCCGGGTCGACGACGTCGGCCGCAGCGACCGCGAGGTGCCGGCCGACCTGCCGCGGGTCGACTTCTTCCACTGGCTGCTGGTCGACCTGCCGGCCACGGTGAGCGGCTTTGCCGAGGGCCAGTGGAGCCGCGGCTTCACCCCGCGGGGCAAGCCGGGCCCCGCCACCGGCGACACGGCGCGCCAGGGGCTGAACGACTACACCGGCTGGTTCGCCGGCGACGCCGGGATGGCCGGCCGCTATTTCGGCTACGACGGCCCGTTCCCGCCGTTCAACGACTCGCTGGTGCACCACTACCTGTTCACGTTGTACGCGCTGAACGTGGCCCGGCTGCCGGTCGAAGGCGACTTCGACGGCCGCCAGTTGCGCGAGGCGCTGGCCGGGCACGTGCTCGGCGCGGCCACTTGGTCGGGCACCTACACGCTGAACCGCCGGCTGCGCGGTGCCTGAGCGGCCTGACGATGCCGGCGCCGCCGGCATGGCGGTGACCCGTGTCGTGGCCATCCGCCACGGCGAGACGGCGTGGAACGCCGAGGCCAGGCTGCAGGGGCAGCTCGACATCCCGCTCAACCCGCGCGGCCACGCGCAGGCGGCGACGCTGGGCGAGGCCCTGCGCGACGAGGGCCTGGCCGCCGTCTACAGCAGCGACCTGAGCCGGGCCTGGCAGACGGCGCAGGCGCTGGCCGGCGCGCTGGGCCTGCCGCTGGCGGCCGAGCCCGGACTGCGCGAGCGCAGCTTCGGCATGCTCGAAGGGCTGACCTACCAGGAGATCGACCGCGACTGGCCGGCGCTGGCCCGCCGCTGGCGCAGCCGCAACCCCGATTTCGCGCCGCAGGGCGGCGAGAGCCTGGCGAGCTTCCAGTCCCGCTGCGTGGCGGCGGCGTCGCGCCTGGCGGCGGCGCATGCCGGGCAGGCCATCGCGCTGGTCTGCCACGGCGGCGTGCTCGACTGCCTGTACCGTGCCGCCAGCCGCGTCGCGCTGGATGCGCCGCGCACCTGGGAACTGCGCAATGCCGGCATCAACCGCCTGCTGTGCACGCCGCAGGGCTTCATGCTGGTCGGCTGGAACGACGCCGCCCACCTCGACGGCCTGGCGCTGGACGAGACGGGCGGCTGAAGCGGCCCGCTGAACCGGTCCGCTGAACCGGCCCACTACAGGGGGCGGGCCGCGCGAGCCTTCACTGCGGCGGCGCCGCGGCGCCGGCGTCGGCCAGCACCGGCGGCAGCGGCTGGCTCTCGTAGACGACCTCGATGCGGATGCGCGACCGGACCGGCTGGCCGTCGACCTGGCCCGGCGAGTAGCGCTGGCGGCCGAAGGCGGCCCGGGCGGCCTGGCGCAGCACCTCCGGCAGCGCCTCGTCGCGGTCGACGTCGGCGCGCCGCACCCAGCCCTGCTCGTCGATGTACAGCGTCAGCATCGCGACGAAGCGACCGGCGGCCGGGCCGTCGGCGGGGTAGTCGAGCAGGATCGCCTCGCGCGGGCTCGGCGCCTGCGTCAGCTGCGGCCGTGGCACATAGGCCTCCAGCCCGCGCGCGTGGGCCTCGGCGTCGGCGGCGAGCGCCGGTTCGGCGGCGTCGTCGGCGGTCTGTTCGGCAGTCCCTGCGGTGGCCTGTGCCGCAGCCTGTGCCGCGGCCGGCTCGGCAGCGTCGGCGGCGTGCGCCCGGGCGTCGATCGCCACCGCTGCGACGGCGGCACCGTCGACCTGGGGCGCCGGCGCGGTCGTCGGCCGGCCGGCGTCGGGTCCGGCAGTCGCTGGCGTCGCCGGCGCCGCCGCCGCCGGCCGCACTGCGAGGCGGGCCTGCAGCGCCACCGCCGAGCGCCCCGCGGACGGCGTTGCGTGCCGCGCCGCTGTCGCGGCCCAGCCGATCGCCAGCGCGCCGTGCAAGGCCAGCGAGACGCCGGTGCAGACCCAGAGCGATCGCTTCATGCCGCGGCCCCGTCGCTGCCGGGGCTCACTCCACCAGTTCGCGCCACGAAGTGCGGCGCAGCGTGCCTGGCGGGCTGGTGCCGGGGTCCAGGCCGACCCGCGGGGTGTTCTTGCCGTTGACGCCCTGCACCAGCGTGACCAGCTTGCCGGTCGAGCTGACGATGGTCGTGATGCCGGCAGTGAGCGTGTCGCTCAGGTAGGTCAGCAGCACCTTGCCGCTGCCGACGTCGAGGTAGTAGAGCCAGGACGATCCACCCGAGGTGCAGACCGTGGCCGCCGGAATGTTGCTGGCGACGATCAGCTGGTTGAACTGCTGGTCGAAATCGACGTTCACCCGTTCGCCGGCGCTCAGGCTCAGGTCCACGTACCAGCCGGCCTGGGTCGCCCAGGTCACGGTGTTGCCGGCGACCAGGCCGCTGCGGTCGGACTTCAGCGTCTGCTGGACCATCGCCGCGTTGCTGCGCAGCGGCCCCAGCGACGTCGTGGTCAGGTCGTCCTTGAACGAATAGATCGACTGCAGCGCGGTGTCGCCGAGGTCGGAGGTGCCCAGGTAGCGGCCGGTCGCCACCGACACCACCGGGTACTTGGCGGTGCCCACCACCACCTCGCTGAGCACCGGCTTGGTGGTGATCGGCTGGTTGGCGCCGGTGCTCGCCAGCAGGAAGGCGTCGTCGCCGGGCAGGTTGTCGTCGAAGTCGAAGCGCCACACGTTGCCGAGCATGTCGGTGCCGTAGAAGCGCTTGGCGGTGTTGTCGCTGTCGTCGTCGACCCAGGCGTTGATCTTGCCCAGGTTGCTGGGCGTCGTGGTGGAGCCGGCGCTGGTGCCGATCTTCTTCAACTGCGCACCGGTCATCGCGTTCAGCACGTACAGGTAGCCCTTGCCGTCGCCCGGGCTCACGTTGTTGTAGCCCGACGAGAACGCCACCACCCAGGTCCCGGCCTTGTTCTTGGTGACGATGGGGTTGCCGAAGGTGTAGCCCAGGTCGGTGTCGGTGAACTCCCACAGCGACTTCGGCGTCGCCGGGTCGGTGATGTCGAGGGCGTAGTAGCCGCGCCCGCCCTTGCCCAGGCCGCCGACCAGGATCGTGCGCCAGGCGCCGCCGGCATGGATGTCGGCCACCACCGGCGCGCCGTCGGCGAAGTAGCGGTGCTTGCCGGCGTAGCCGGTGTCGGCCAGCACCGGCATGTTGGGCATGACCATCGACGGCACGTAGCCCCACAGCTCGGTGCCGCCGGTGCTGTCGTCGGCCACCTTGATGGCGTGCAGCATGCCGTCGTTGGCGGCCACGTAGAGCACGCCCTGGCGGCTGCCCTGGGCGGCTGAGTAGGCGCCGTGGCCGCTGTCGGCGTACTTGAACGGCGGCTTCTTCACGTAGACCGGCGCGCCGTTGACGATGTCGCCCAGCGGCAGCGAGCGGGCGCGGAACAGCTTGTCGTCCTGCGCCGTCGCGCTGGTCTCGTAGGTCGCGCTGCCGGCCAGGAAGTCGACCAGGTTCGTGCCGGTGACCTTGGCCCGGGCCGCGCTGCTCAGCGAGGCGCATTGCGACAGCTTCTCCGCCCCGCTGGCGCAGGCGTTGTCGAACGACGCCTGCAGGCCAGCGGCGCTCAGGTTGGTGTAGTCGAAGGCGGCCAGCGCGTTGCTGGCGCCGGCCTTGCGGAACAGGATGTTGCGCGCACCCTGGCCCTTGATCGCCGACGCCGCCGACCACACCGGAGCGTTGGGCGTCAGCACCGCGCCGGTGGCGGTGTTGATCTTGAAGGCATTGACCGTGCCCTCCCAGGTGTTGGTGGTGTACAGCGGGATGAACAGCCAGTCGTCGCCCGACGAGGGGGTCAGCGAACTGGTGGCCGCCGCCGACGAGGTGCCGGCGATGGCCTCGATCTTGCCGAGCGCATCGGCCAGGCTGTTGGCCAGGTCGACCGAGTCGCTGGCACTGTAGTAGCGGCCGCGGCCGTTGACCGCCGCGTGCCACAGGTCGTCGACGCGCTCGCCGTTGGTGTTGGTGATCGGGTTGGGCCACACCGCGGTGCCCTGGCGCAGGTTCCAGAAGTCGCCGCTGGTCCGGGTCTCGTAGAGCTTGTCGTAGTCCAGCGTGCCGTCGACGCCCAGCCCCAGCGTGATGGTGGTCATGTGCTGGTGCGACGCGGTGTCCTTCGAGCCGTCGCTGGGCACGTTGTTGTCGCAGACGTCCTGGCCCGTCACCGCGCCGCTGCAGTTGCCCAGCGCGGTGCTGCGCAGGTCGGTCTCGTAGAAGTACATCGCGATGTCGGCCAGCGTGTCGGCGGCGCCGGTGCCGCCGACCTCGTCGCGCAGCGGCCGTGCGACGCTGCTGCCGGCATCCACGTTGCCGATCGCGGTGCTGCCGTCCAGCCGCTTGGGCGAATAGCCCGAGCCCTCGTCGTTGGTGTTCCAGTAGCCGTCGGTCGACAGGATCGTGTAGTTGCGCTGGCAGGAGTACTGCACCGGGTCGGTCTGGCCGCTGAGCTTGTTGGCGAAGTACTTGCCGGCACGTTCCAGCGCCGGGCGCAGCGGCGTGTAGCCGCCGGTCGTGGTGCCGTACAGCTTGCCGAAGAAGTCGGCCTTCTGGGTGCCGCCATCGAAGTCGCGGATGTTCAGGAACTCGCTGCCGTCGGAGTTGCTGGTGTTGTGGATGGTCGTGAAGCCGACGCGAAAGCGCGCCGGGTCGATCTTGCTGAAGGCCCGGCCGGCACCCGAGCGCATCGCCAGCATGCGCGTGCGGTAGTAGCTGTACCAGTTGGCGTAGTTGGTCTTCTGCGCCGCGGTCAGGCTGGTCGAGTAGCGCACGACGTCGAAATTGGCGGTGTCGTTGCAGATGGTGCTGCCGCCGCTGACGCCGGCCTTGCGCGTGGCCCAGAGGAACTTGCCGCTGGGGCCGGTCTTGGTGGTCGTCGATTGCAGCGCGCAGCTGTTGCTCGAGTTCTTCGAGCAGGTCTTGTTCGGTGCGTTGACCAGGGCCCAGCTGACCGTGGTCGTGTTGCCGTCGGCGTCGGGCGTGCTGGTGGTCGCCGGCAGCGTGCAGGCCGCGGATCCCTTGCTGCCGCAGACCGACTTGGCGCCGACGGTCTGGCTGAGCACCGCCCCGGCCAGGTTGTCGGTGCGCGGGTGGTTGCCGGTCAGGTCGACCGTGCCGGCCGAGGTCTTGAAGCCATCGGTCCAGGCCGCCGCGAAGCTCGCGTCGGCCATTGCCGTGCCGTCGGCCTTGACCGGGGGCAGGTAGCTGCGGGTCGGGTCATAGAAGATGCGGTTGAACTCGGCAACCCCGAAGCAGACCGTCTTCTGCGGTGCATTGTCGGGCAGGTAGTCGTCGCCCATGCTGCCCGAGTCGTCGAGGATGAACATCAGGTTGCTGCGCACCGTCGAGCCGGCGCTGGCAGTGGACAGCGGCTTGTCGGCCAGGTCGGCGACGCCGGCGCCGGCCCACTGGCAGGCCAGCGCGGCCAGCAGTGCGCCCAGCAGCCGGCACGCACGCCTCGTGTAGCTCGTCATCGTCGCTCTCCCAGGCATCGGCGTCGTCAAAGTTGCACGATGGTTTCGGTGAAGGCCACCGTGCCGCGCGCGCTCAGCGAGCGCACCACGATGCGGTAGTACTGCAGCGTCGAGACGGCGACCACGGCCTTGCCCACCTTGTAGTCGACGACGCCCTTGTTGCTGCCCGAGCTGGTGGCCGAGCGCAGCGGGAAGGCGCAGTCCACTGCCGCCGGGTCGCCTTCGCTGACGCACAGCCGGGTGATCAGGTAGCGGGCCCGGTTGGCGCCGCCGTTGAGCGACAGTTCGGCCGACGGGGTCACGCAGGATCCGAAGCCGTCGTAGTTGCTGCATTGGTTGCCGGCCCAGTCGACGACGGCGCGGTTGGCCGCGGTCGAGCCCTGGCCGGTGACGTCGAGCGCGTCGCGGCTGGCCGCGTAGTAGCCCGAGGCCGGGCGGTCGGTCTGCAGGTTCGCGCCGGCATTGGCCCGCAGCCAGGTGATGGCCGCCTCGGCCGCCTGCGACGCCGCGGCGGTGGCGTCCTGCTTGAAGCCGATGTTGCCGATGACCAGCGAGCCGGTCTCGACCGAGCGCACCAGCCCGACCGCGGCCAGCGACAGTGCGGCCAGCGCCAGCAGCGCGAACAGCAGCGACATGCCGCGCTGGCGCGTGCGCGCGGCGAGACGGCGGCTCATCTCGACGCTCCATGGCGGCAACTGCCGCCTTCGACATCTGCGCCGCAGGCGCTTCGCGGGGGACTCATTTCGGGGCACTCACTTCACGCGCCGCTCCACACCACGTTGCGCAGCGGCGCGACGACGTCGAACACCGTGTAGCGGTAGTGCTTCCAGTCGGCCAGCGCGTCCACCTTCAGCGTCAGGCACTGGCTGCTGCCGCAGGCGCTGGCACCGGCCACGCTGGCGCTGGTGCCGACGTCCCACAGCGGCGCGGCGGTGGTGACCTCGTTCTTGTCGTAGCTGGCGCTGCGCGCCACCAGGGCCAGTCGCACCGCCAGCACCTGGCGCCATCCGGCATTGGTGGTCGGGGTCGTGTTGTCGTAGCTGTCGACGACGCCGTCGCCGTTGGTGTCCTTGCCGTACATCGCCTGCAGGTTGACGATCTGCGGAAAGAGTTCCTGCTCGTCGGTGGCGGCGGTGGCGGTGTTCAGCGTGCGCTGACGCAGCGCCTGCGCCGCCGAGATGCCGAAGCTGCGGTTGATCAGCTGCCCGGCGTTGACCAGCGACGAGCCCGCCGGGTAGCCGGTGGCGGGCATGATCGACGAGCCCGCGTCCTGGTTCCAGGGCCCGCTGGTCCCGCTGGCGTGCACCAGCTGGTTGGTTCCCGCCAGGCTGCTGACGGTGAACGCGGTGCACCAGTTGGTCACCGGGTCGTGGCCCTGGGGCACGGCGATCATCATGTCGCCTTCGGACGCACCGATGCCCGAGCGCACGACGAAGCGGTCGCCGGTCCTGGCGTGATCGACCGTGACCAGCAGCGGGACCGAGAACGGGCGGCTGGCCGAGAGGATGTCGATCTGGTCGGGTGCGCCGTTGCTGCCGTCGGTGATGATCACCGGCGCCAGCGACCAGCTGAAGCTGGTGCCGCCGTTGCCGAAGCGCGCCTTGATCGCGCAGCCCAGCGCTTCGCGGTCGGCGGTCAGGCCGTAGCCGGCCATCTGCAGCTCGCGCTGCAGCGTGTACAGCGCCAGCGCGCCGTTGACCTGCGCATCGCTGCCCCCGGTGGTGACGCGCTTCTGCTTCTCGGCGAACGACATCACCTGCGCCACCACCAGCGTCACCACCAGGCCCAGCACGACGCCGACCATCAGTTCGACCAGCGACACGCCGCGCTGGCCGGCGCGGCGGGGGATCGGAGACCGGGAAGACGCCATCGCGTGCCGCATCAGCTGTTGGTGATCGTGGTGGCGGTGGTGAACCGGCTCGTCGCCTCGCCGGAGGCCGTCCAGCGGATCTCGATCGTCACCACCCCGGTGGCGGTGTCGACGGTCACGGTCGCGCTGCCGCCGGGCAGCCGGCTGGCGACGCGGTTGCGCCAGTCGGTGCAGGCGGCGCCGCAGCTGCCCGTGGCATAGGCGGCCAGGTTGTTGCGGTCGACCCACATGCCGCCGATCAGCTGCTGCGCCAGGTAGGCCGCGTCGCCGCGGAAGCTGGTCGCGGTCTGCGCCCGGGTCATCGCGCCCTGCAGGCCGACGACGCCGAGCACGCCGATCGCGCAGATGATCAGCGCGACCAGCACCTCGAGCAGCGCAAAGCCGCGGGCAGGGACCGATCGTGGCGGCGCGGGCCTGTTCATCGTCGGGGTCCTCAGCAATGCCGCGGGTCGCTGGTGTCGGTGACCTTGGGCTCGCACAGGCTGGTGGTGCCGCCGGCGCCGACCACGATGCGCAGTGCCCGGTAGTCGCTGCCGGCCGTGATGTTGTCGATCTCGACCACGGCGATGCCGTCGGTGCCGACCAGGCGCCCGAAGCCGTTGAACACCGCGACGCCGCTGCTGGCGCCGCCGGCGGCGTTCGACGAGCTGACCGCGACCGTCTTGCGGCCGACCCCACCGGCGCGCTTCTCGACGATCCGCGGGCTGGCGGTGTCGGACGAGTCGGCACCGCACAGGCCGGTCGGGTCGTCGAGGCTGACCACCCACGACACGCCGCTGGCCACCGGTGCGCAGCTGTCGTCCATCACCGCGCTGTTGTCGAGCGACACCAGCGTGAAGCGCACCCGCTCGTTGCGCCGCACGGCCTCGCTGCGGGCCCGCTGCAAGCCGGCCTGGAGCGACGAGGCGACGCTGCGGATCTGGGTGTTGGCCAGCCAGGTGCTGATGCTCGGCTCGAGCGCGCTGGCCAGCAGCACCAGCAGGCTGACCGTCACCATCAGCTCGATCAGCGTCAGGCCGCGCCGCAGCGGATCGCGCATGCTCAGCACTCGCTGCCGCGCGACAGCCAGCAGGACTTGGCCACCGTCGTGCCCTTGAACACGGTCGTCGTCTGGTTGTTGCTGTGGTCGATGCGGTAGCTGTGGCCGTAGGCCGCGGCGCCGGACTTGCCGCTGGCGGTGATGCGGTAGCCCTGGCCCGAGCTCAGCAGCTCGCACGAGTAGCCGAAGTTGCTGCTGGCGCCGGGGCTGAAGCTGGCCCAGGCGGGGCCGCCGCTGGCGTCGGCGCAGGCCGACGAACCGTAGTTGCGGTGGTCCTGGTAGTACTGCTCCATCTTGACGCGGTAGTCGGCCAGCGACGAGAACGCCTCGGGCAGCTGGCCGCGGCGGACATAGTCCCGGTAGGACGGCAAGGCCGTGCCGGCCAGGATCGCGACGATGGCGATCGTGGCCATCAGCTCGACCAGCGTGAAGCCCCGGCCGCTGCGGCGCGGCGTCGGGGTCGCGGTGGGCGCCCGGGAGCCGGCGGCTCGGGCAAGGGGCGCAGCGCGTGGGGCAGTGGCTTCGGGCATGTGGCGCGTCGGAGGAGGGCCGCCGATGTCGGGTGTGGCGTCATCCGGCATTTCGGCGCCGCGGGCCAGGGCTTGAGGCCCCGTTACATTCGCTGACCCGGAGTTGCCGCCCGGCGGCTGCGCAGGCCGGTCTCCAGCCTCGATATCGGCGCGCGGCGGCCGGGCCCCAGCGCTCCCGGCGGCGGCGCCGCGGGCTTCAGTCGCCGAACAGGCCGCCGGCCGACGCCGGCGGCGCCACCCCGAGGTGGCGGTAGGCCGCCAGCGTCGCGATGCGACCGCGCGGCGTGCGCTGCAGGAAGCCCTGCATGATCAGGTACGGCTCGATCACGTCCTCGATCGTGCCGGCCTCCTCGCCGATCGCCGCGGCGACGTTGTCGAGCCCGACCGGGCCGCCGTCGAAGCGGTGGATCACCGCCTCGAGCAGCTTGCGGTCCATCAGGTCGAAGCCCTGCGCGTCGACGTCGAGCATCGCCAGCGCGCGGTCGGCGAGCGTGCGCACGATGCGCCCGTCTGCCTTCACCTGCGCGTAGTCGCGCACGCGGCGCAGCAGCCGGTTCGCGATGCGGGGCGTGCCGCGCGAGCGGCGCGCGATCTCCAGCGCGCCCTCGGCGTCGATCGGCACCTCGAGCAGCGCGGCCGAGCGGGTGACGATGCGCGTCAGCTCCTCGTCGCTGTAGAACTCGAGTCGCGCGACGATGCCGAAGCGGTCGCGCAGCGGGTTGGTCAGCATGCCGGCGCGCGTGGTCGCGCCGACCAGCGTGAACGGCTGCAGGTCGAGCTTGATCGAGCGCGCGGCCGGGCCCTCGCCGATCATGATGTCGATCTGGTAGTCCTCCAGCGCCGGGTAGAGGATCTCCTCGACGACCGGGCTCAGGCGGTGGATCTCGTCGATGAACAGCACGTCGTGCCGCTCGAGGTTGGTGAGCAGCGCGGCCAGGTCCTTCGGCTTCTCGAGCACCGGGCCGCTGGTCTGGCGCAGGTTCACGCCGAGTTCAGCGGCGACGATGTGCGCGAGCGTCGTCTTGCCGAGTCCCGGCGGGCCGAACAGCAGCACGTGGTCGAGGGCCTCGGCGCGCTGCCGCGCCGCGCCGATGAAGACGCCGAGCTGCTCGCGCGCCTTCGCCTGGCCGACGTAGTCGTCGAGCGCCTTCGGCCGCAGTGCGCGCTCGATCGCCTCCTCATTCGGCGAGGCCGGGCGGGCGCTCACGACCCGGGCCGCCGGGGCGCCCGCGGCGGCAGCCGCGAAGTCGTCGGTGTGGATCGTCACCCGGGCCTCCTCGTGCCGCCGCGCGGCAGGCGCGTTGCCGCCGCGATGCGGCTTCGCTGCGCGGGCGCTCGTGTCGGCTGCGGCTTCATGCGTCGATTATCGTTGCGGCCCCTCGCCCGAGATGGCGCCTTGGCCACCGGGCCGGCAGGCTGACCGGTCCGCATCCGCGCGCCACCGGCCGCGCGCCCGACTGGGTTAGGGTTCGGCCCTCGCGCGCAGGCCACCACCGGCCGGGCGCCCTACGAAAGGAGAATGTCGATGAAGTCCTTCATCCGCACCGCGATCGCCGCCACCCTCGCCGTGACCGCCGTTGCCGCCTCGGCCGAGACCAAGGTCACCGATGCCTGGGTGCGCGGCACCGTGCCGCAGCAGACCGGCACCGGGCTGTTCGCCAAGCTGACCTCGCCGCAGGGCGGCAAGCTCGTCGCCGCCGAGTCGCCCGCGGCTGCCCTGGTGGAGGTGCACGAGATGGTGATGGAGGACAACGTCGCCAAGATGCGCGGGGTCGAGTCGGTCGAACTGCCGCCGGGCAAGACGGTCGAGCTCAAGCCCGGCGGCTACCACGTGATGTTGCTCGACCTGACGAAGCCGCTGAAGGCCGGCGACAAGGTGCCGGTGACCTTCATCGTCGAAGGCCGCGACGGCAAGCAGGAGAGCATCACTGCCGAGGCCACGGTGCGCCCGCTCGGCAAGACCGACGACAAGTCGGCGGCCGGCGAGACGGACGACCTGCCCGAAGACCACCACGGCCACAAGCATTGAGGTCGAAGGG
>JAEUOY010000072.1 GCA_016790515.1 Burkholderiaceae bacterium
CAGGTACGGCTCGATCACGTCCTCGATCGTGCCGGCCTCCTCGCCGATCGCCGCGGCGACGTTGTCGAGCCCGACCGGGCCGCCGTCGAAGCGGTGGATCACCGCCTCGAGCAGCTTGCGGTCCATCAGGTCGAAGCCCTCGGGGTCGACGTCCAGCATCCTCAGCGCCCGGTCGGCGATCTCGCGGCTGATCATGCCGTCGCCCTTGACCTCGGCATAGTCGCGCACCCGGCGCAGCAGCCGGTTGGCGATGCGCGGCGTGCCGCGCGAGCGGCGGGCGATCTCGAACGCGCCCTCGGCCTGCACCGGCACGTTCAGCAGCCCGGCCGAGCGCTTGACGATCACGCCGAGTTCGGCCGCGGTGTAGAACTCCAGCCGCGCGACGATGCCGAAGCGGTCGCGCAGCGGGTTGGTCAGCATGCCGGCGCGGGTGGTGGCGCCGACCAGCGTGAACGGCTGCAGGTCGAGCTTGATCGAGCGCGCCGCCGGGCCCTCGCCGATCATGATGTCGATCTGGTAGTCCTCCAGCGCCGGGTAGAGGATCTCCTCGACCACCGGCGAGAGGCGGTGGATCTCGTCGATGAACAGCACGTCGTTCTTCTCGAGATTGGTCAGCAGCGCGGCCAGGTCCTTGGGCTTCTCGAGCACCGGGCCGCTGGTCTGGCGCAGGTTGACGCCCAGCTCGGCGGCGATGATGTGGCTGAGCGTGGTCTTGCCCAGCCCGGGCGGGCCGAACAGCAGCACGTGGTCGAGCGCCTCCTCGCGCTTGCGCGCCGCGCCGATGAAGATCTCCAGCTGCTCGCGCGCCTTGGCCTGGCCGATGTAGTCGGCCAGCCGCCTGGGCCGCAGTGCGCGCTCGAGCGCTTCTTCCTGCGGCGATTGGCGCGCGGCGCCGACCACCCGGGGCGGGGGTGCGGCGAAGTCGTCGGTCTGGATGCCCATACAGTGCATTGTCCACCGTCCGCAGGCGAGGGTGCCAGCGGATTTACTTGGACAAGGCCTTCAGCGCCAGCTTGATGCCCTCGCTGACGCCGACCTCGGCCGGCAGCAGCTTCAGCGCCGCGGCGGCGTCGCGCTCGGCGTAGCCCAGCGCGATCAGCGCCTGCACGATGTCGGCCTGGGCGTCGCTGACCACCGCTGCGCCGGGCAGCCCGAACTCGGGTGCCAGCTTGCCCTTGAGTTCCAGCAGCAGCCGCTCGGCGGTCTTCTTGCCGATGCCCGGCACCTTGACCAGCCGCGCCGCCTGCTGCTGCGCCACCGCCTGCGTCAGCTCGGCCACGCTCAGGCCCGACAGCAGGCTCAGGCCCAGGCGCGGGCCGATGCCCGAGATCCGGATCAGCTGGCGGAAGGTGCTGCGCTCGGCGGCGGTGAGGAAGCCGAACAGCTGCTGGGCATCCTCGCGCACGACGAAATGCGTCAGCAGCGTGGTGCGTTCGCCCAGCGCGGGCAGGTTGTAGAAGCTCGACATCGGCACGTCGACCTCGTAGCCGACGCCGTTGACATCGATGAGCACCTGCGGCGGCGATTTCTCCGCGACGATGCCGGTGAGGCGTCCGATCATGGCGGCGATTGTGGGGCCGGACCGGTGGGTCAGGCCGGCGCCACTGCGTCGACGTGCAGTGTCAGCGGCGACAGTGGCGCCGAGAAGTCGGCCTGCCATGTCTCGCCGGGTGCCACCGGCCAGGCATCGGTCCAGGTGCCGGTGGTCACCAGGTCGCCGGCGCGCAGCGCCGGCGCGCCGGGGCAGGCCTGCAGTTCGGCGACGAAGTGGCGCAGCGCGTGCAGCGGGCCATCGAGCACGTTGGCGCCGCGCCCCGTTTCGAGCCGCCGGCCGTCGCGCTGCAGCACGACGGTGGCCGCAGCCAGCAGCCGTTCCAGCGCCGCCGCGTCGCCGGCAATCTCGCGCACCGGCACCCGGCGGCCGACCAGCAGCCGGGCATGCAGGCCACCGTCGGCCACCGTGTCGGCGGCTGTGAACTTCCAGTCGGGGCAATGCGACTGCACGATCTCGAAGCCGGGCGCGACCCAGTCGATGGCCTCGAACAGCTGCTGCAGCGAGGCATCGCGCGGCGGCGCCTCGAGCAGACCGAACACCGCCTCGGGCTCCAGCCGCGGCTGGCAGGTGTGCGCCAGCGACAGCCGGCCGACGCCGTCGCAGAGGCTCAGCGTGGTGTCCCAGACGCTGCCCCAGATCGGCGCGTAGACGCGGTAGCGATCCCAGATCCGGCGGTTCGTGAAGCCGATCTTGTAGCCGGCGGGCAGTTCGCCGCGCCGCTGGCGCAGGGCCCGCACGGCCAGCGCCTGCCGGTAGGCCGCCGGCAGGTCCAGTCCGGACGGCGCAGGCCACGGCGTGCCGGCGTCGAGATGGGACAGCAGCAGTTCAGGCGTCACCGGCACGCTCCGCGGGCGAGGGCCGCCCGGAGTGCACTCTAGCGCCTGAACAGGCCCAGCCGCTGCGCCTCCAGCGCGGCCTCGGCGCGCGAGCTGACGTTGAGCTTGCGGTAGATCTGCTTGACGTAATCGGCGATGGTGTGGCGCGACAGCCCCAGCTGCACGCCGATCTCGGGCAGCGTGAAGCCCTTGGCCACGCGCAGCAGGACCTCGCTCTCGCGGTCGGTCAGCGCCACCGCGGGCATCGCGTTGGCCTGCGGCTGGTTCTGGCTGGCGAAATACTTGATCACCTTGCGGGCGATCGACGGCGACAGCGGCGGCTCGCCCTGGCTGATGCGGTGCAGCTGCTCGGTGATCAGCTCGCGCGACTGTTCCTTCAGGATGTAGCCGTAGGCGCCGGCCTGCAGCGCCGGGAACAGGTGCTCGTCGTCGTCGTGGATCGTCACCACCACCGACTGCGCCTCGGGCTGCACGTCGCGCAGCTTGGCGACCACGTCGGTGCCGCTGCCGTCGGGCAGGCCCAGGTCGCATAACGCCAGATCGAAGCGTACCGACTGCACCTGCAGCAGCGCGTCCTGCACCCGCGAGCATTCGATGATGCGTGCGCCAGGGAACACCTGCAGCACCAGGCTCTTGAGCCAGGCCCGGATCTCGGGCAGGTCTTCCAGCAGCAGGATGTTGTTCATCGAAACCGGTCCGCTCGTATTCATTTCAGGCGTCGAAGCGACGCGCGAATTGATACTAACAACAGCTCAGGCGTTTGTGGTGTGACGCTCCAGCGGCAGCGTGAGGCGTATCACGGTTCCATATCCCGGGCCCGATTCGACCAGGCACTGGCCCTGCAGCTGCTTGGCGCGGCCCTTCATGCTGGCCATGCCGTGGCCCTTGTCGAGGCGGCCGTCGAGCTCGACCGGGATGCCGTTGCCGTTGTCCTGGATCACCAGCTGGAAGTCGCCGCTGTCGATCGCGCAGCGCACCGAGCACTGCGACGCGCCGCTGTGCTTGATGATGTTGCTGATCGCCTCGCGCAGGATGCGGGTGGTCTGCACGTAGGCGCGCGAGGACAGCGTCTGCGGCACGTCCTCGTCGTGCGGTGCGCTCCACTCGCCCTGGATGCCCGACTGCGCCAGCCGCGACACGACCTCGGCGCGCCAGTCGCCCAGCGCGTCGGTCAGCCGCACCGGCTTGCCGGTGAGGCCGCGCACCGACAGCCGCATCTCCTCGAGCGCCTCGCGCGCCAGCGTGCTGATGCGCTCGCTGTCGCTGGTGTGCACGATCGTCAGCAGCTTGGCGCCCAGGTCGTCGTGCAGGTCGGCGGCGATGCGCTTGCGCTCGCGGTCGGTCACCTGCTCGACCTTCAGCTCGGACAGCTGGGCGAAGTTGCGCTCGATCTGCGCGGTGGCCTCGCGGATGCGGATCTCCAGTTCGGCGCGGTTCTGCTCGGCACTCTGGAAGGCGCGACCGTACTGCTGCACCAGGCGCAGCCCCAGCACCAGGAAGCCCAGTGCCGGCATCAGCTGTGCCACCAGCAGCACCCGGTTGTCGATCGGCAGCACCTGCGCGGCCGAATCGACCGCCAGCGACACCACCACCGTCGCCAGCAGCGCGGCCATCGGCCACAGCTGGCGGCTGCGCTGGCGCCGGCTCTCGACCAGGTAGAAGACGGCGGCAGCCATTCCCTGCAGCGTCAGCAGCACGAACCAGGCGCCTGCCACGGTGTAGAGCCGGCCGGCTCCCGCGGCGACCAGCGTGGCCGGCATCAGCAGGCACTGCAGCGGCAGCGCGATGTCCAGCCAGCGCAGGCGGTGGCCCGCGTAGCGCATCAGGAACTGCACCGCCGCCCAGGTGATGAAGGCCATCAGCGCGGCCAGCAGCAGTTCGGAGACATGGTTGGTCACCGGCAGGTCGGACACCCACAGCCGCGCCAGCAGCAGCGACCAGCCGACCATCAGCGCGCCGAAGTAGGCCAGGTAGCTCTGCCGGCGGTTGAACCAGCCCATCACGAACATGAAGCTGCCCATCAGCAGCAGCGCGCCGCTGAGCACCTCGGGCGCGCGGGTGGCGAACACCTGCCGCCGCTCGTGGTGCGCCGACATCAGCTCGTAGGGCCCGAACTCCACCGCCGACAGTCCGCCCACCCGCTGGCGCGAGCTGACCTCGGCCAGCGCGAAGCCGCGCAGGCGCAGCTCCAGCCGGTTGCCCTCGGCCAGGAGCAGCGAGGCCGGCACGCTGACCAGCTGGGGCCGGTGGCAGTTGCGGGTGACCGGTTCGGTGAAGCGGCCGCCATCGTGGATCAGCTGGCCGTTGAGCCAGACCTGCAGCACGCTGCAGGCGCGCTCGACGTAGAGGCCGTAGAGCGCCGGGGCCGCGGCGTCAGCGGCGGCCGGCGGTCGTGGCAGCAGCGCCAGCCGGTACCAGCGGACGCCGCTCTCGCCGGCGCGCCCGACGGCCCAGTCGTCGGGCAGCGTGACCGCTCGAGCCCGCGCCCAGTCGGGTGTTGCACCCGGCCGTTCGGGCGTGACCATCGCATCGCGCAGCAGCTGCACCGCCGGTTGCGCCCCGGCCGGCGCGGCGGCCAGCCCCATGCCGCAAAGGCAGCACGCCAGCCAGAGCGCCAGCCGGTGCGCCAGCCGGTGCGCCAGCCGGTGCGCCAGCCAGCGCAGACGGCAGGCGTCGAGCAGGCGGCAGCGCGGTCGCATCCGGGGCATGGCCGGAGATTGTGCGGGATGCGACCATGCGGCAATCGTCGGAGAATCGTGTGCTTGTCCCGCCTTGTCGGTCAGCTGCCCGCACCGCGCCGCACCACCCACTACCCGCCGCCGTGATCCTTCGCCACGTCTTCGAGCCCACCGACAACAGCCGCCTGTCGCACTTGAGCGGCGCCTTCGACGAGCACCTGCGGGCCATCGAGGCGGCGCTGTCGGTGCGCATCAGCCGCCGCGAGGCGGCCTTCCGGGTCGAGGGGGCCCGCGTCGACGCTTCGCGCGCGCTGGCGCTGCTGCTGTCGCTGTACGAGCGCGCCGGCCACCCGATCCCGGCCGAGACGCTGCAGCTGGCACTGGTCGAGGCGCGCAACGCGGCCGACAAGGCCGGCGCGGCCGAACCGCTGCCGGCGGGCGCCGAGGCGATCAGCCTGCACACCCGCCGCCACGACCTGCGCGGGCGCACGCCGAACCAGGTGCAGTACCTGCACAACATCCTCAGCCACGACATCACCTTCGGCATCGGCCCGGCCGGCACCGGCAAGACCTTCCTGGCGGTGGCCTGCGCGGTCGACGCGCTCGAGCGCAGCGGCGTGCAGCGCATCGTGCTGACGCGTCCGGCGGTCGAGGCCGGCGAGCGGCTCGGATTCCTGCCCGGCGACCTGGCGCAGAAGGTCGATCCCTACCTGCGCCCGCTGTACGACGCGCTGTACGACCTGATGGGGCTCGAGCGGGTGCAGGTGGCCTTCGAGAAGGGCCTGCTCGAGATCGCGCCGCTGGCCTTCATGCGCGGGCGCACGCTGAACAACGCCTTCGTGATCCT